>JACMKL010000303.1 GCA_014380105.1 Candidatus Melainabacteria bacterium | reverse complement strand
TTCTCCTTTATCTTCTCCGCAAGCGCTTCATATTCGCCCTTTCGAACATCAGCCAGACTGCGACGGTCTTCTGATTTTGCCGCATCTGCGTAGAGATAAACAGGTATTTTCAATTCGCGACCAACTCTCTCACCGAGAGCCTCAGCAAGCGTGACACACTCTTCCATTGTGATGCCGGAAACAGGTACGAATGGCACAACATCAGTGGCGCCGATACGAGGGTGTTCCCCCCGATGTTTGCGCATATCAATCAATGATTGCGCCGCTTTGATTGCTTGAAACGCACCTTCGACAATTACTTCCGGTGTGCCGACAAAGGTGATTACGGTGCGGTTTGTACTCCAGCCCGGATCGACATCTAGCAAACTCACGCCTTGTACGCTTCGCACTGCATCAGCAATTGCATTGATGACCTTTTCGTTTCTACCTTCGCTGAAATTCGGAACACACTCAACCAGGCGCATGGCATCCCTCGATCGTTCATAAGTGACGGAGAAATATTGTATTGCCTTTTGAATTAGTTATTTGGTTTGAGGATATTGCCTACGATTAATTCTGAAGCATGTTCGCAAAAATCCAGCCCAGAATAATCAGGATTGAACCCTCCCATGTATGGCACAGCCATCAAATAAATACTCTCACTGGCATGACCCGCATGATCTACAACCTGGAAATTGTCTGAAATTTTCAGTCCGGGCACTCGCAAATAATAATCATCCCCGGCGCCTTCAATATTTTTTCCGTCATTGACCAGAAGTTTTTTGGCACTTTCTGATGACCGAAATTTTAAGCGGGCGGGGCTGACTTTACCTTCTTCAACCAGGTGCTGGAACGGGAAGGCATCGATGGAAAGATGCTTCTGACCAATGCAATCTATGAAAGTTTTGCATTCAACTTTCTCCTGATTGCCATTCTCATCCTGATAACTATAAATTATTTTACCGTCCAATATTTCAACTTCAGAGCTATCGCCGTCAGCAACTATTTCCAGTCGTCCAGCATCATTTAACGCCATCAACTCCTCACATGATTCTTGAGGAGCAAAAGCTATTACTACCGAAATCAATGGCATCAAAGTTTTTTGCAAACGCAGCATGTCTTCTGCAGATAAATACTTAGCTGGGTAATTCATCGCAAAACTGAGCGCTGAAAGCATTTCTTTCCAATAAACCGGCTTTTCTTCGCGAATAGATTTTTTAGCCTCATCGTATTCTTTTCTGAACAAATCAAATGGGTCGTGAGACTCACGATGACTCATCATAGATTCAACGAAAGCTTCCATATTCATATCTTTTATTTGTTCATAGAATTTCGGATCGCTTTCCTTCAGAGGCAACTTAAATCCATGTTCAAAAAGAAAATCCAACTGCAAGAAGCCACCATTTTCTTGAATATTCTCTGCAATTTTTTCATCGTCAATAAGTGGAGAGCCAGCCGCGTGTGGTTCGTCCATGTGTACTCGAACAGCGGGAAGCATGCCATGGCGCGAGTGCATTATGACGCGAAAATCTTTTGTTTCTTCATCTACCTGAAAAACCAGCCTGTCAGCGATTTTTTCAAAATGCCCGTTGTGACGCGCAATTGTTCGGATTGCATCAAATGCAGTCAGCGAACTGCCGCGCACAATAACATCGTGATTGAATTGCCTGGATAATTTTGCAGGTGGATATGGTGAATCGAAATAGCCATCGACCTCGCCTTCGCGCTTCCCTACCCAATTGTGTCCAGAGCAAATGATTGCGAAGTCATATTCAATTGATTGACCATCGTCTTTTTTAATGCGCACTTTGCCCGCACCATTATTGCCTTCGATATCAATCACTGCGGTTTCATAATGGACCTGAGTATTCACGCCCAGCTGATTTCCTTTATTGATAGCATCGTGAAATTGTGCACTTAAATATTGCCCGAATAACAAGCGCGGCAACACTTTCTTCTCATGAAAATCCTCACGCTCGATACCGAATTGGTCGAGTGTCGCAACGGGTAAAGCCTTCACCCACTCCGCCAATGGCTTTAATAAATCAGGTAATTCATCGGATGAAACATTGGTGACATGCTCCAGCCCAGCACCCAAGTGACTGTAGGGCATACCACTTCCTAAATTTTTCGTCGCTTCAAAAATATCAACGCTAAAATCCTTTGCGCCGGCGTCAATCAGCCGCTTATAGACCATCAATGCTGCCGGACCACCACCAACGATAGCGAAACTCTTCACGCATTTATTCCTTATTTGCTACCTGATATGCTTGACCAGGCAAACTGTGCCTTGTTCCATTTGACCATCTAAGGATATTGCCAGTGTCAGAAACAGACGAGCCTAAAAGTTCGCACAAAGTGGAACAAACCGATTATTTTAAAACTCGGGTTGCCGTATTTTTGGCACCAATACCAGCTGAGATTTTGGGACGCACTGAAAAAATTGCCCTGAGCGTTGGTCTAACCCAGAATACAAAAATATTGGATGTTGGCACAGGCACAGGCGCTTTGATTGCACATTTTCTGGGGGCTTCAGTAAAGCCAGAAAATATCGTTGGACTAGATCTCACGGACGCCATGCTGGAAAATGCTCGGGCGCGTTTTCCGAAAGTGCATTTCATTTGTGGCGATGTCCTTGAAGTGGACAAAGTCGTGGAGGGTCAACCGGTGCATGTTTTGCGCCAGTATGATGCAGTTTTTTTCAACGCCTGCTTTGGCAATCTTTTCGATCAACAATTAGCGCTAGAAAAGACAAGCAAATTATTGAGAGAAAATGGCTCGATCGTAATCAGTCATCCGCTCGGTTCGCGTTTTGTCAAATCGCTGCACGAGTCTGACCCATCTATCGTGCCGTTCTCACTTCCCGACCGAATGCAGTTAGATTCTTGGGCGAAACTCTTAAACTTGAAAGTGGCAGAGTTCACAGACGAGAAAGATTTCTATCTGGCTCGATTACAAAAATAGTTTGTCGAAACTACTGACGTGAGTTTTAACATCGGCGGCACCACAAATGCCACCAATGCCACTAATGCAAACAGCAGGCGCTGCGTGTCCTGCATCTTTATATGGTCGTTAGTGAAAAGATTCGGAGAGGGAGGGATTCGAACCCTCGGTACAGCTTTTGACCGTACAACTTCTTAGCAGGAAGCCGCTTTCGACCACTCAGCCACCTCTCCAAGATTGGCAAGCGCTTCTTCAAGAGAAAACGTTGCCTATAGAATCTATCATAGCCGACTAAAAATGTCCCAGCACTACTATCCATATCCAATAGTAGCTAACCGGGGAGCCAAACAAAAGGCTATCGCCCCTGTCCAGAAAACCGCCATGGCCGGGGATTAGCGTGCTTGAGTCTTTCATGCCTGCGTCTCTCTTGAGAAGTGACTCACATAGATCGCCCAACTGGGCGGCGACCGAAACCACAGCGCCCATCAGGGGTGCATGCCAAAGCTTCCCCAGAAAAGGGTGACTGTTAACAAACAAGTAATTGTCTGCGACGTAAACAACGACAGTGGCCCAGAAAACGGAAGCCAACAGGCCAGTAATTGC
>JACMKL010000302.1 GCA_014380105.1 Candidatus Melainabacteria bacterium | reverse complement strand
GTTCGGCTTGTTGAAGCGGGCTCAAAACTTTGTATTCATCGGCAGCGCGTTGCCCCGGACGGACATCTCTCAAGTCGGCGACGTTAGCACCATAAGCGAGATTTATATAGCCTTCGCGTTTAGCAATCGCGTCCATCGCCTCAAATAGTGCGCCTTTACAAAAATAGCAGCGTTGACCATCGTTTTTACGATACTCCGGATTGGCGACTTCTTCTGTATTTACTTCAATCAATTTCCAATTGAATTTGCGTGCTTGAGCACGTGCATCGTCGAGTTCATCTTCTGCGATACTTTGAGAAACCGCAATTACTATTTGAGCGCGCTCGCCCAAAATTTTTCGGGCGTAGTAAGCCAGGACCGAGCTATCAACGCCTCCTGAGTAAGCCACAACGACACTATCAAGCTTCGACAGCGAGTCAATCAGACGCGTCTCACGCTCAATTAATTGGGCAGTGCTCACGCCGATTTTCCATGCGTAAGTGCGCCACCAACAATCTTGTCGAGACTGGAGCGTACAATTTCTTCGTCATCTGCTTTTGCCGCAACAACAAGTCCGTCGATTTGCTTGTAGAGCCATTCATGGTCGATATCTTGTGGCTGCCCAACAAAGATTTTCTCGTAAGTTGTTTTGGTCAGACCTTCTTCTGCAGTGAGGAGTTCTTCGTGCAATTTCTCGCCAGGTCTCAATCCAACGACTTCTACTTTAATATCTTGATTTGGTCTAAGCCCCGAAAATCTAATCAGGTCATATGCAAGATCCATGATGCGAACAGGCTTGCCCATATCGAGGACGAAAATTTCACCGCCAGCAGCTAATGCGCCAGCCTGCAAGATCAATTGAACAGACTCGGGGATGAGCATGAAGTAGCGAGTCGCGTCAGCGTGCGTGACAGTGACAGGGCCACCCTGAGCTATTTGTTGTTTCCAGAGAGGAATCACAGATCCGCGGCTGGCCAATACATTACCAAAACGCACTGAAGAATAACGAGTGCCAGATCGTCTGTCCAAACTTTGGACAATCATCTCAGCCATCCGCTTGGTGGCACCCATCACAGAGCTAGGATTGACAGCCTTATCCGAGCTTACCAACACGAATGTTTCGACCTTAAAACGGTCCGAAAAATCTGCCAATATCTGAGTGCCGCGCACGTTATTAGTGATCGCTTCCGGCACATTTTCTTCCATCAATGGCACATGCTTGTGGGCCGCTGCATGGAAGACAACCTGCGGACGGTAGCGTTCAAATATCGACTTCATGCGTGTTTCATCGCGCACATCGGCAATGACCGGAATAATTTCGACCGGCTCAGGACGTTTCTTCAACTCCTGCTGAATTGTGAAAATGGAATTTTCGCCACGACCTAATATCAAAATTCTCTTTGGTTGAAACTTCAATATCTGGCGACAGAGTTCGCTTCCAATCGAGCCACCAGCGCCGGTCACAAGAACGGTGCGACCTTCTATGTAGGATGAAATCGCCGCCGAGTCTAAAGTGATTGGATCACGTCCGAGCAAATCTTCGAGCGAGACTTCGCGCAATTGACTGACAGATACGCGCCCGTCAATCAACTCAAACAAGCCTGGCAAGATGCGTGGCTCAACTTCGGCATCGCGACAGATATCTACGATGCGGCGAATTTCTTGCGGTGGTGCCGAGGGCATTGCGATGATGACCTGATCGACAAAATGAACTTCGCAGAGACGTTTTAACTCAGTTGTGGCACCAAATACGGTGATGCTGCCGATTCTTCTTTTCAATTTCATCGGGTCGTCATCGACCATGCCGACAACGTCCACGCCGAGGTCTGCGCGCTGTGCCAGTTCTTTTAAAACCATTTGTCCAGCGTCACCGGCACCAACAACGAGTGCACGTTTTCTGACCGGCTGACGCCAGTGACGGCGCTGGCTGTGCTCTGTCTGTAATCGTCTGAGCACGCGGCTGGCGCACAGAAGTAAGAAGCAGAGCCCGCAATCAATCATGATGATGCCGTAAGACAGTTGGCTACCGGCAACGTTTAGGAGACCCATGCCGCGCAGGGTAGTGAGAAGAGTGGTGACGGTCAAAACAGAACATCCCAGTTCCATCACTTCGGTAAGTCCGGTATAGCGCCATAAGCGGCGGTATACGCCGAAGCCCCAGTTGGCAATCAGTCTACAAAATATGAAAATTGGCGCGAAGATAAAGAGCTGGCTGAAGAATCGCGTGTTGAGATGACCATCAAAGCGAATCAGAAAAGCACCGGCAAGGGCCGTGAAAATAATCAGCCCATCAAAAAACACCTGCATCAGACGCTTCCACCTGATTGTTTCCAGGATTTCCGAGACAGCCGGAGAGGCAGCCGCTAGCGCGTTTGAGCGCTGTGCCTCATTCTGTGGATCCGGTTGATTATTCGGTGTTTCCAAAGCGAGTGAATTTTAAGTCGAAACAGGACCACCTGAAATCGTTGAAAATAGCGCCGCTGTGGTCGGATCGGACGCCAAGACCGAGAATATCTTACAGCTACAGGGCATCTATTTAGTGATCGGACGCTCATACAAAGCAGCTTTTCGCCGAAGACGAGCCCGAGTGGTTGCCTGAAAGACTAATGCTTGCCGCTCTGCGCGTGATGCGCCACGGTCTGTGTGTGTGCGGGATGTTTCTTTACTGACGCATGGGCAGAAGCTTTCACGCTCTTATGAGCAGGCAGAGCAGTGCTTTCTGCGTAAGTGGGCATCTGGCTAGACGGCGCTAAATTACCACAGACAAAAATAATGCCGAAAAAGGCGGCAAACATAAGCAGGTAGCCGAAAGCTCTAAACTCGAAATTACTCACCGAGTTAGAATATCTGGACTCGCAGCTGAGCGTCTCAAACCAGCCACCACCGTGCCTGACAAAGGCGTGCAGGAGGAAACCTCCAACAGCTACAATCAACCCGATGTCACTCAATTTTGCCTCAATGCCCCGAAGGTTACGTAAGGGATATCAGACCATCCTATACGAACCAGGTTTGGCAACCGAGCGATCTTTAGTATCAGTTAATAACCGGGCTGCGCCCTAAGAAATGCGCATTTTGCCTTTGTCTTTGTGAACGATTTCACGAACTTGCTCAAATGGCAGTCCCAGGGATTTGGCAGTCCCCATTAAGGCTTGCTCCGGCGGTACGTCGATCGCGATTAGCTTTCTGTAGTGGCGCAGGACATTCATGCGCATCGGTGAGTCGTTAACGTTGCCTGTCGCTGCAGCCAGGAGCATGTAGGCAATTCCATAACCGATTGCGAACGCAACCACAACGCCGACGATGTTTGCAGTGTCATAGCCAGGGAAGAAGTAGGTGCAAGCGAAGTGGAAACCGATTTGGACAACTACGAAAACCCAGACGAAAATCATTGGGTCTTTGTTGTAGACCTCGGTCATGGACTTTTTCTCTTCTTTATTGAAGATCTCTCCACGTCCTTTCGGCATCCAGGATTTGATTTTGTTTCTTTCTGGCGGAATTACAAAGTAAGCGCCCAAGATAGAACAAAGAAGGAATGTCGGGCTGAAGTAAATAACGTCGCTGCCCATTGAGCTCCAGACCACACCAATCCAGGGAAGCGTGCAGCCGAGGAAAGCCAGGAACATCAGACGGGCTGGACCCATCTTTTGCTCGGTATGATTGGCGAAGACCCAGAAAAAATAGAGATTAAAGAAGAGTTGAACATAGTGGATGCTGCCGAAATTGGCGGACAACATGTTGATAATTTTGTCCCACTTCTGTTCTTGGAGCGCCAAAATTGCGGTATCGGCACGGACGCCGTGTCCCAATGAGTCAAAAAAGCGGTTATTTGGGATTGTCGAACTCTGGTAGTAAACGAACAGCATCAAAACCATCAGAATGACAGTCACGATCGGAAACGCACCGGTCGAATCGATTTTGACTTTCGCTGGCTGTTGTTGATTCATCTTCGCATCCTAAAAAAAATATCTGAACGGAGGGGAATCTCCAGGTATAAAATACCTCGCTCCCGTGCGTACCAATCTTACCTCGTTATAGGAGGTCAGAGGTTTTCGTCGGTCTCATAAAGCTATGCCCGCTTGGCGGCTCAAATTACCACGTTAACCAGCTTATCAGGCACCACGATTACCTTTTTAACTCCGCTGCCGTTCAGGCGCGCTTTAAGTTTTTCGTCGTCAAGTGCGATTTCCTCGAGGCGCTTTTTATCAAGACCTCGCGGAACCGGAATTTTATTGACGATTTTTCCGTTGACCTGGATGACAAGTTCTATCTCACCGTCAATCGTTAGTGCGTCGTCAAAGGTCGGCCAGGTTTCAACATGAATTGAGCCCTTTTTACCCTTGCGCTCGGGCAGCATGTACCAGAGTTCTTCTGAAATATGCGGCGCCATTGGGGCGAGGAGCAGGAGGAGCGTCTTAATTGCGTAAGCCAGGAGCGCTTTCTCATCTTTCGATAGAGCCTGCGCAGCCTCAACTGCTTTGACTTCCTGAATGTATTTGTACAGTCCGTTGACCAACTCCATGCAGCGCGCGATCGCTGTATTGAATATATAGCGGCTTTGTTGGAGGTCGGCAGAAACAGCTTTGATTGTCTTGTGTACAAGCCGGAGAGTCGCCTTACCGCTGTCCGGCAGGTCGTCAAACGATGGTGCACTTTCGCCATGGAGAGCGCCTGCTTCAATAAGATCTGTGGCAAGACGCCAGACACGACCGAGAAAACGATACTGACCGACTGCGCCTTCCTCATTCCACTCCAGCTCTTGCTCCGGCGGAGCGGCAAACAGAGTGAAAAGACGAGCGGCGTCAGCGCCGTACTTTTTGAAGAAATCAGTGGTGCCGACAACGTTGCCGCGCGATTTGGACATCTTTTCGATGCGACCGGAATCAGGCGAAAACTTGGTGACCATGCCCTGAGAAAGCAAATTGGTGAAGGGCTCATCGCATTTCAGATAACCGATATCGCGAAGCGCTTTAGTGAAGAAACGCGAATAGAGAAGGTGGAGAATTGCGTGCTCAACACCACCAACATACTGGTCGACAGGCAGCCAGTAGTTGACCTTCTCCTGGGAGAAAGCTTCCTTTGGATTGTTGGCATCGGCATACCGCAGGTAGTACCAACTAGAACAAATGAAAGTGTCCATAGTGTCGGTTTCGCGTTTGGCAGGACCGCCACATTTCGGGCACGTGGTATTAATCCAATCGTCCATTTTCTTGAGCGGTGAGCCGCCTTGTCCGGTGATTTTCACCCCTTCAACAGGGAGGACAACTGGAAGATTTTCTTCCTTTTCGGCAACCACACCGTCAACCGGGCAGTGAATTAGAGGTATCGGGCAGCCCCAATACCGTTGTCTGCTGATCAGCCAATCGCGTAGACGAAACTGCACACGGGCTTTCCCACAGACATGCTCTTTCGCCCATTCAGTAATTTTCTTTTTGGCGTCGATATTTTTCTGACCATTAAACTGCCCGGAATTTACGAGCACACCAGGCTCTATGTACGCTTCGGTGAGCGGCGCAGCCGAAGCACTTTCGCCTTCCGGGGCAATCACTTGCGTGATCGGGAGATTGAATTTTGTAGCGAAGGCAAAGTCGCGCTCGTCGTGTGCCGGAACACCCATGACGGCACCAGTTCCGTAATTGATCAGCGCATAGTCTGCAACCCAGACAGGAACAATGTCTCCATTAAATGGATTGACCACAGATGCTCCGATCGGAACCCCCGTTTTACTTTTCTCTGTCGACATGCGGTCAAGCTCAGTCTTGTGCGAAGCCTCATCGACATATTTTTCGACCGCATCCTTCTGCTCAGGCGAAGTCAGCTCTTTGACGAGTGGATGCTCCGGAGAGAGGACGAGATAGCTGACACCAAATACGGTATCAGGACGAGTAGTGAATACGCTAATTTGTACATTCGGTTTGCT
>JACMKL010000301.1 GCA_014380105.1 Candidatus Melainabacteria bacterium | reverse complement strand
TACTGGGATACCTTCGATTTTGGTGCCGCCCTTACCTGGTGTCACGCCGCCCACGACTTTGGTGCCGTAAGCAATCATGCGTTTGGTGTGCGATGAGCCCATTTTGCCGGTGGCGCCCTGGACTATTACTTTGGTGTCTTTGTTAATCAGAATCACGATAAGAATCTCCTATTTACGTGCTGCGCCAACAGCAACTTTTTCCTTGGAACTTTGAACCGCTTGCTTCACTGCAGCTTCCAACTCAGGGTAGAGCTTGAGACCGGATTCAGCGAGCATCTTTTCAGCGACGTCTTGATTGTTGCCGCGCAGGCGAACAACCAATTTGCGATCTGGATGGTGCTTCATGAATTTAACGAGTGCTCCAGCAACTTCGTCGCAGGCTGTGATGCCGCCGAGGATGTTGACGAGGATAACTTCGCACTTCGGATTGTCGTGAACGATCTCGAGTGCTTCAAGTGTCTTCTCCTGGTCCGATCCGCCGCCGGCATCAAGGAAGTTGCCTGGTTCGCCGCCGAAGGCTTTGACCAGATCCATTGTTGCCATTGTGAGACCGGCGCCGTTGCAGAGAATGCCGATATTGCCTTCGAGTTCGACCAGATTGAGACCGGCGCGCTTAGAGCGTTTTTCGCGGTCGGACAGATCGAGCATGTGAGTTTCTTGCCAGCCTGCAAAACACTTGTGACGTCCCAAAGCGTCATCACAAATAGTGATCTTGCCGTCGAGAGCCAGAACTTCGTCGCCATCAGTAATGATGAGCGGGTTGATTTCGGCCAGCTCCAAATCTTTCTCTTCGAAAAGCTTGTAGAGCTTGTTGGCGAGGTCGGCGAATTTGTTGAGCAAGTTGCCGGTCAAGCCGATTTGCTTAGCCAGGTCGCGACCAACATATGGGTGATATGGATAAGGAATCGGCATGGTGACTACTTTGTCTGACGATTCGATTTCGATGCCGCCTTCTGCTGAAGCGATGAAAATCGCACAACCGCGCGTTCTGTCCAGAGTCACTGACAGGTAAAGTTCGCGAGCGATTGTCAAACGAGGCTCAACAAGAAGACTTTCGGTCTTCGAACCGTTGATTGTCATTTGGAGCAATTCTTTCGACTTAGACTCAGCTTCTTTCAAGTCTTTAGCAAACTGAATACCACCGGCTTTGCCGCGTCCGCCCGATTGAACTTGAACTTTCAAGGTCAACGGATAGCCCAAGAAAATCTTTCTCAATTCTTCCGGCTTCGTGATTCGATGAGACGGCGGAACCGGAATGCCGTGCTCCTGGAAAATCTTCTTGGCTTCCCACTCGTATAAATTCAAGGCAAATTCCTCCCTAGATCCAATTCCCAAGAGCGTGCCGAGCTGTCGTCGGCTCATATAAATGTAGTGCCAAGATCGCAAAACCCCTCAGGAATTCTGAAAAGCTTAAAATTGCTGACAGACAAAAATACATGTTTTCACGAAGCTTAACTTGACGTATACCCCTCAGGTAGCGCTTTTCGCTCATTTTGGCTCAGTTTTAACAGCCTCATGAAGGCAAGCCTCAGGACAGCCACAGTCTTTGCCGTATACTTACCGTGTCGCTTGGAATCGTCTCTTTACTTCGTATTACTAGCTGAGACTGCCTTTGAGCGGAAAAGCGATTCAGCTCAACTGAAGTCGCGAAGCACGATGCCAAATTTATGTTTGTCCCTGATAGTCAAAGCGTGAACTTATGCGGTTAGGAATTCTGACAGGTGGTGGCGATTGTCCCGGGCTAAATGCCGTGGTGAGAGCAATCGTTAGACGTTCTGTGATGGAACACGGCTCAGAAGTGGTCGGCTTTTTAGAAGGTTGGCGCGGACCAATGGAGTCTATGGTCATGCCTTTGACCCTACAAGGCACGGGCGGATTGATCCACCGCGGCGGCACAATTCTAAGAACTTCCAGAAGTAACCCATTTAAGACAGAGCGCGGTCCGGAAAAAATTATGGAGACGATGGAAAAACATCGTTTGGATGCGCTCATTGCTGTTGGTGGGGAAGAAACCCTGGAAATTGCGGACGCCATGGGCACCAAACACGGACTCAATGTCGTGTGCATCCCAAAAACAATCGACAATGATTTAAACGCCACTGATTTTACTTTTGGTTTTGATACTGCAGTCAATGTAGTCATGGAAGCAATCGACAGATTGCACACAACGGCAGAATCGCACAATCGTGTGCTAGTCTGCGAAGTAATGGGCGGCAACGCAGGCTGGATAGCCTGCTACGGCGGTATTGCCGGTGGTGCAGACTTTGTTCTGGTTCCTGAAAAACCAATAAAAATTAAAGACATTGCCGAATCAATCAAAAAACGCCACGCTCGTGGTCGCGATTATTCAATCGTCGTTGTTGCTGAGGGCGCAAGACTTGAAGGTGAGGAGAAACCCGCAGAGGGGCCGCTGCGTTCGGCTAATGGTCAAAAGCCAACAGGCGTGGGCGAAAGGCTTGCCAATCTAATCGAACAAGAAACCGGCTATGAAACTCGTGCCACCGTTCTTGGACACATCCAACGCGGCGGATCTCCAACTGCGTTTGACAGAGTGCTTGCAACCAGATTTGGTGTCAAAGCAACAGACTTAGTGCACGAGAAGAAATTCGGTCGGATGGTCGCACTACAAGGCAATCAAGTTGTTGATGTGGCAATCTCGGAAGCAATAGGCAGTTTGAAGACTTTAGATATGAATCTCTACGGAGTTGCCGAAGTCTTTTTCTCCTGAGGCAACTGGCGTGTCAACTCCCGATCATCAAATGCATATGCGCGAATGCTTGCGCCTGGCGGCTTTGGCAAGCGGTCGTACTTCACCCAATCCGCTGGTTGGATCAGTTGTGCTTGATAAAAATGGTGTGGTAGTCGGACGCGGTTATCATAAAAAACATGGTCAGGCTCACGCCGAAGTAGGGGCCCTAGACGAAGCCGGTGAGCGCGCCAAAGGCGGCACCATCTACGTCAATTTAGAACCGTGTTGTCATTTCGGTAAAACTCCACCATGCTCAAAGCGCGTGATCGAAAGTGGCGTGACAACAGTCGTCACTGGCATGCAAGACCCAAATCCAGTTGTAGACGGTGCTGGCGTTTCTGAAATACGAAACGCCGGAATCGAAGTGATAACAGATGTTTTAAATGAAGAGTGCAAACTTTTAAACAAAGGATTTATCAAAAAAGTACGCACTGGACAGCCCTGGATTTGCTTAAAGTTAGCCACTACCCTTGATGGCAAAATCGCCGACCGGCATGGGCAGAGTCGCTGGATTACAGGGGCTGAAGCGAGACAATATGTGCACAATTTGCGCAATCTCT
>JACMKL010000300.1 GCA_014380105.1 Candidatus Melainabacteria bacterium | reverse complement strand
TTCGCCTTGCGTTTGTGTAGTGCGCGCTTCGCCAGGTTTTCTGACCAGGTCGAAACATAGACGCCCAGCTATTTCTGCTTCCGTCACGCCCATCCAATTTAAGAATACGGGGTTAGCAGAAATGACGTTGCCGTATTGATCTAAGATCAAAAATCCTTCTGTTGAAACCTGCAAGATTGAATCGAGCTTGTGTTGGAGAATGATCGCCTGGCGGTTGGCAAAATTGATTTGTTTGGAAACTTCAGAAAGCTGTTTTGCTTGAGTCGAATACTGGCGATTGAGAGTTTCTACTTGTTGATTGGCGGCATCTAGAGAGCGGTTTTGAGAATCCACTTCGTCCGCTTGTCTCTGAATTTGTCCTTTTAAATTGGTGACCGTTTGGCGCATCGACACGACCGAAGTATCGATAAGTTCGCCCAGTTCGAGCCAATCTCCGGAAAGACCCTCAAGAGCAGGCAAGACTTGTCTCTGGCTTGCCAATTCGTTTGTGCGTCTGATCAGGAAGCGCAAAGGCGCATTAACACCTTTTGAAAGTCCGGCACTGAAGAGTAATGCAAATAAAAAGGCGACGGCACCACAGGCGCCGGCAAGAACAAGCACGCTGGCTGCACGGGAAACCATATCCGGCACAGGCGTGCTAGCCAGAATAATGGCAACAATATCGTTTTCTGAAACTTGATCGAGTTTGCAATCTTTCCAGATTCTGCAGCTCGCTTCAAAACCGGGGTCACCTTTAACGAAGGCAGCCATCGGTCCGGATTTAGGATTTGGAAGTGCCTTGACGCCCTGGTCTTCAATTTGCTTGAGCAAACCACTGGCCTTGCGGCTCAACCCCGGTGTGACAGCAATCAACTGTCCTTCTTTGCGAGATTTGTTTTGACTGCAAGAAATCAGCGCCAGATCTATACCCGACAATCTGGCCGGGTCAAGAGTTTGAAACTTTGTTGTCAGACCTGTCAAAAATTCGCTGTTGAGAGGCTGGCTGGCTATCATCACGCCGGCAACTTTTGGACCAAGCTGAATTGGCAACATGCTGGACAAGGCAACATTGCCTGTTGGTGTGAAAGAGGCGACACCAAGGTAATACTTGTTGTTTCTAAAAACATAGTCGATTCCGGAGCTTAATCGGCGTGCGTCATATCCAGATAAGCGAGGAGAGTCAGAGCTGTAAAAAACTTTGCCCTTATCGTCAATAACAGTTACAAAGCCGCTGAAACCGGTATTGCGAACTACATCTTTAAGCGCTTTACCAAAAGCATCTTTGTCTCGTCTGCCAAAAGGACCCATCAGATCCGCGTCGCCTATCATTTGGATGGCAAATACACGGTTTGCTTCGAGCACTGCACCCAAATCTGTTTTGACTTGCTTCACGCCCTCATTAACGCGTGCAGAGGCGTTGTCGCGGCTGGTCTTGTAGTCAAGGAAGAGTGAATAGCCAGCATTGCCAAGGACCATGATCATAATCACGGTCAGAAAAGCAAAAGTGATTCTTGCGCTCAGTCCCAAGTATCAGCCATCGAAAGGTAGAAACGATACGGCGAGTGCCGATAAATCGAACGCTTTTAGAGCGCCCTTAAGAAGTTTATCTTCTTTCTTATAGAGTTAAACCAATAAATGCTGCAGCACAAAGATGTTAAGGGATAGGGACAACCTTGTCATCAGGGTTTTCCCGGTTTCTCTTGTAAAGCCTGCTTGGGCTATTCTTCAGCTGGTGCGGCTTTGCGATATTCGGATTGGACCTGAATTCCACGAATAAGCTGGTTTGGTCCGCAAAAACCAAGTTCCAAAAGGATTTGCCCCAGTGCCTTTTGCTCGGCACCTTTGGCAGCATCTTCGCGCTGGACAGTTAGCGCTTCATCCAATTGATAGATGGTGATATAGCCCAGTTCTACAAGAATTTGTCCCAAAAGAGTCTTGTTCTCGGAACCTGACTGTTTTGGCTCTTTGGAATTGTTAGAAGGTCTTGTCTTCATTTGCTTGGCGACCACCTGAAGAGGACAGAATCAGACCGCTGGACACACCCGTAGGTGACAACATGTGGCTGCTGGGTTTCCCCCCTGACCAGGTTAATTGGCCTTCGCCGCGTCCAACGATCTGTAAGAAGAAATTATAGACGATCTGGAGAAATCAGCGTTAATTCTTCTCATCATCGAAAAACCAGTTGTACAACTCAATTTAATCGTTGACTATGTAAAATCGCAATCCGCCCAGCTGCTGAAGGTTTATGCACCATATGTGATGGCGCAAATTTCCAGAGTTTATTACTTTATACTGCGCCGCTTAGTTAGTCTTGGCCGCCGGTTGCGAAATCGGGACCGTTTTCGGTCATGTTCCAACGTAGTAATTCGCGGCGCCATTCCAGATCTGCTTGAGCTTCTTTGACGAGATTCGATAATCCCTGGAAATCTGCAAAAGAAAGATCAATTGCCATGCCGAGGTCGAAAGTTAGTTTTACTCTTTCGCAGTTAGGTGCGCATGACATGCAGACTATGTGGTCAGGACCACAAACTTCAATAACCTTCTTGTCGTCGCACTCTAAAGGGTCTTTCACCCAATTGAGATAATCGCCGAATTCTTCGTCTTCAAGACTTTGTTGAAACAACAAAACGAGCGCTTGATACTGATGAATTGTCAGGTAGATAGTGACTTCCTGTCTGCGAAAGTCAAGCGCGAACTCGCCGTTTTCTTTGTCCAAGTATAGGTCCGCAAAAGCGTTGGCGAAGCTTATTTGATGCGGGGTACTGGTTTTCATCTATGCGGTTTCCTCTGGGCTTGCACAAGCAGACGAGTATTGATTCTTACTGTTTGAGCCAGTTGGCGACGTCACGTGCGTGATAGGTGATGATTAAGTCGGCTCCGGCTCGAGCAATCCCTGTCAAGGTTTCAAGAACCACACGGCGTTCGTCGATCCAACCATTCGCCGCCGCCGCTTTAACCATGGAGTACTCTCCAGAGACATTATAAGCGGCAATTGGCAGATCGGTTAACTGTCTAGCCTTGGCAATGATATCCAGGTACGAAAGAGCTGGTTTAACCATGACGATGTCGGCACCTTCGATAATGTCTTGTTCAATCTCTCTGAGCGCTTCTCGCCCGTTTGCCGGGTCCATTTGATAGGATTTTCTGTCGCCAAACTTGGGCGCTGATTCTGCTGCAATGCGGAATGGTCCGTAGAGAGCGGATGAGAATTTCGCCGAATAAGCCATGATCGGAATGTGCTGGAAGCCATTTGCGTCAAGTGCTTTGCGAATAACGTGTACTCGCAAATCCATCATATCGGAGGGCGCAATGATGTCGGCGCCCGCTTCGGCCTGGGCAACGGCAGTGCGCGCGATCAGCTGAAGTGTGGGATCGTTGAGAACTTTGCCGTCTGCAATCAGACCGCAGTGACCATGGTCGGTGTATTCGCACAAGCAGAGATCGGCGACAACAACCATGTCTGGGAAATTCTTTTTGATTTCGCGAATAGCCTTCTGGACGATGCCGTCTGTACGCCAGGCTCCGGAGCCTTCGGCATCCTTGGTTTCGGGAATGCCGAAAAGCAAGACTGACTTGATGCCTTCGTTTTGAGCCTGTTCGACTTCCTTCAAGACTTCGTCAATCGACTGTTGAAAAATACCAGGCATTGAGCTGATCGGCTTTCTTTGCCCTTTTCCCTCAATTACGAAGAAGGGATAAATCAATTTTTCGACGTGTAGATGAGTTTCTTGAACCATTGCACGCAGGTTTGGAGTGGACCTGAGGCGACGCATACGCATTGCATTTTCCGGAACAAGCTCGTTCAAAGTCAGCTCTTTTAGAGTGGTCGATGCATAGTCGCTCATGGAAAACCTCGTGGATCAGCAAAGCATCAAAGTATAACCGATAAATATATACCTGGAGGTAATCGCAATCCTGGCAGAGATTTAATGCTCGATAACGCTTACGCCCCCGTTCGTTCAGTCAAAATGCAGGGTCACAAGAAACACATCGGACCTCTTATCTATGCCGCCAGACGCGCCCCGTCAGAAAAGAAAAACCGAGCGAATCACCGCTGAATTTAACTTGCCGGGTAAAGACGGCGACCGCTCATTTAGCACTTCTTCGGCTCGTTTTCCCACTGTTAGTGTAATTTGCTATGGTCCGGACAGCTTTGAAGAAAGAGAAGTTAGAGAACCAGCTGATCTGATTGGTTATCTTGCCAATTGGCCGGTCACCTGGATAACTATCGATCCTCCTGGTGAGGGGCAAGAAGCGCGCGCCGCCATCGAAAATTTTGCCAAACTTTTCAATCTGCACGAACTCGAAGTTGAAGACATCGTCAACGTTCACCAGCGCGCCAAAGTTGAAGAATACGGCGAACACTTGTTTGTTGTGACGCGCATGCTAATCGACACTGGCGTCGTTGAAACCGAGCAGCTGAGTATGTTTCTTGGTCGCAATTATGTACTGACTTTTCGTGAAGTTGGCAGTGATTGCCTGGAGCCTGTAAGAGACAAAATTCGCAAAGGACGTGGGCGGGTTCGTCAGGAGAAAGCTGACTATCTCATGTACGCAATCATTGATGCGGTCGTGGACAGCTATTTCCCACTGCTCACTACCCTAGCCGATCGCCTTGATGATATCGAGGACCATATTCTCGAAGGTGGCGATGATGAAGCTGCCGCTACGATGTATCAAATTCGTCGCGATTTGCTTTCGATCAGACGCGCTATTTGGCCAACTAGAGAAGCTCTCAGTTCGCTTATTCGTGACACTAATCCGTACTTGTCTGAAAGTACTAGAGTTTATTTGCGAGACTGTTACGACCACGCGGTGCGCATTATCGATCTCGTTGAAATGTATCGTGAAGTTGGATCGGCTCTTATGGAAGTGCACTACCAGAGGGCTAGTAATCGCCTCAACGAAGTGATGAAAGTGTTGACAATCATCACGACACTTTTCATTCCGCCGACTTTCATTGCCGGAATTTACGGCATGAATTTCAATTCTGAAGTTTCCAGATTAAACATGCCCGAATTAAATTGGGTATACGGTTATCCGATGGCGCTTATTACAATGGCATTGGTATCGGCTGGATTGCTTGCTTTCTTGCATATGAAGGGCTGGCTGCGCTCCAAGCCACGCACTAAGCGTTCGACGAATTAGAGCTGCGTTCAACAATCGCATTTACAAGTCCGTCGAGAGTAAAAATTTTTGCCTCGACATCGACTCTGCCTAAATGTTTGCGCGCCGCATTGGATGTTTCGGGACCGATACTGGCGACCACTACGCCTTCCAGGGCATTAGTGATACTGTCCATTCCGATTGGCACGTCCAATTTTCGCTCGCCCAGTTTTTTCTCCAGACCACTGGCAATAATTGTTCTCAAATTACGCGCACTTTGCGCACTGGCAAGTGTAATTACGTCTATTACGCTTTTTCTTAAAAGGGTGGTTAATCTCTCTGCAATATCTTCTTCA
>JACMKL010000299.1 GCA_014380105.1 Candidatus Melainabacteria bacterium | reverse complement strand
TGGGTTGAAGGAGTGGCGAATGATTGTGGCACCGCAGTATTTACGCCGATCGCAACAGTTTGTGTTGTGCTGCAATTTGTTATCGGATCTATCGCATTAACAGTGTATGTACCAGGGTTTACAATATTTACATTGCTGGTATTAAATGTTGCGCTGTTACTTGCCCAGAAGAAATTAAGTGACGCAGAACTGACAAGCCGCAAATCAAGTCTCGAAACTATGCTTTTCGATGCAAGCCTTGCTGGCGTAGAGACATCTGAGACCCAACAGCAAGAACTTGCTGAACTTCAGACGGAGTTTGTGAGAAGGGGCATGATTTCGAAATCACGTCGCGGTTGGTCGATGTTTCTTGGTCGAGTAATCGACGATTATCAAATTGATTCTTTGCATTCTGAAAATCGTTATTCGTTTACTTTCAATGCCAAATGTCTCAGTCGCAATATTCCTGTCCTTCTCACGATTGCACAAGATGCTGTGAGCGACAAGTTTGTCTCTAATGATGCACAACTCGACGACGTTTTAGCTTTTGAATTTAAATTAGAGACCGACAGTCAGACCGATGCTCAGGAATTGCAACCAAGGCAAGTCATTGAGAATCTGATTTATCGCCTTGAAGCGTACAAAAATAAATTCACTATCCCGCTTTTCGCATCTGGTAATTATGACAATTTGCCGTTCTTTGTCGTTGAGCCTAATGACGCTGTCCCATTGCGTGATCACTCGAAACAACATTCTGTCGCCAGTCAATTAAAGCTTGTCGCAGAGGAGCTTTCGAAGGTTACTGGTCACGACAATTCCTGGTATCACGGCAATCTTTCGCCCGATTCAATATGTTTCTCAAAACAAACCTGCGTACTTCGCGATCCGGGATATTTCGGTCTTCTGAAAGAGAGACATGCGTTGCCCAAGCAGATTTTTCAGAGCAATCTTCTCTATTATCCGGATGTTGACGCGACTGATTTGCAAGCATTGGGACTGATTCTGGCAGAGAGTCTTCTGGGAGTTTCAGCGATTGCACCTCTCTTCGAAATTTCTTACGAGCCTGAAAATGAAAGTGACTTAAAGCCTATTCTGCGAACCATCTGGGTCTGCAATCTAAAAGGACACTGGCGCGGCGTAGTCACTATGACTCTCGACCTCTGCGACGCTTCAGTTGAGCAAAAACGTGTCTGTGCTGGACTACTGGGCATTTGTGAATTGAAGAAAAGTCAGATTAGAGATATTCGCGCAATTCAGACATACGAAGATGCGATAACAGCTTTCTCGCAAATCTAAAATTTGGAGACTGATTTGGAAGTTGGAAATCAAGCCGTTTGAATTTGCGCAGCTTCGTCCAATCCTAGTTCCGCGATCATGTTCTTGCGCATGACAAACTTCTGAATTTTACCGGTGACTGTCATAGGAAACTCTTTGACGATGCGAATGTGCTTTGGTACTTTGAAATAGGCGACGCGCTCTCTGAGCCATTCTTTAATGCATTCACATTTAGTCTCTGAGCCCGGCTTGATCATTATCCACATGGCAATATCTTCGCCTAGTTTTTCGTCCGGAATTCCGAATACTTGCGCTTGCACAACGTCTGGATGTCCGTGCATAACTTCTTCAATTTCGCGTGGGTAAATATTCTCTCCGCCGCGGATGATCATGTCCTTTTTACGACCAGTGATGTTCACATAGCCATCTTCGTTCATAACGGCAAGATCACCGGAATGCAGCCAGCGTGCGCTGTCGATGCATTCTGCTGTAGCATTGGGGTTGTTCCAATAACCGAGCATGACACCGTGACCGCGTGTGCAGAGTTCGCCCTGGACACCTCTAGGAACGATTTCACCGGTGATTGCATCGATTAATTTGAGCTCTAGTGCCGGAATGATTTTGCCAACAGTGGTGGCACGCAATTCTAATGAGTCACTAATTGTGGTGGCAGTAATCAGTGGTGATGCTTCGGTCAAACCATAAAGAATGACGACATCGTTCATGTGCATTTTGTCGGCAACTTTACGCATTAGCTGAACCGGGCAGGGCGCGCCCGCCATGAATCCGCCCTTTAAATTAGAGAGGTCGAATTTTTCGAATTCCGGATGCTCTAATTCTCCGATAAACATTGTGGGCACGCCGGAGAGGTGAGTACATTTCTCACTTGAAAGTGCCTGAAGGACGGCTTCTTCATCGTAAAAGGGGCTAGGAATAATTGTGGCACCACCGACTGAAAGAGCGGCCATTGCAGAACTCACCATGCCTCCACAGTGATAGAACGGCATGGGTACACAGAACCGCGTATTTTCATCCAAGCCCATTGCTTGAGCTGCTGCCCAACTGTTGTTGAGTAAATTGTGGTGACTGAGCGTCACACCTTTAGGAAAGCCTGTGGTGCCCGAGGTGTATTGAATATTGATCGGTTCGTCAAATTGCAGGCGCGTCATGCGTTCTTCAAGCTTATGCTCTGCAAGCGCATCACCCATCTCGAGTAAAGCATCAAAGGATTTCAAACTTCCAGGCAGTTTCCCTTCCAAATCTTTCTGATTGCCGATTACAAAAATCGATTGCAGCTCAGGCACTTCTGAGGGATCGTTGACACTGTCTGCTGAAAATAATTGATGAGCAATTTCGCGCAGCATCTTTAAATAGTCTGACGTCCGATGTCCCGGAACCGTGATCAGAAGTTTGACCCCGGACTGTTTGAGCACATATTCCAACTCTTGGGTTTTGTAGGACGGATTGATATTGACCAGAATGCCGCCGATCGACCAGATCGCCAACATCGAGATCAGCCATTCAGCATTATTTGTCGACCAAATTCCAACCCGGTCGCCTTTTTCAATGCCCATAGAGAGAAGTCCGCGCGCGGCGCGATCGACTTCAGCTTTCATTGTCGAATATGAATATCGCTTTTTCTGGGCGACATCGATAAGTGCGTCAGCACTTCCTCGTTGCTGAACCATCTGGGAAAAGTGGTCGCCAAGAGTTGAACCCAAAAGCCGTTCGGCTGAAGGGCCGTGATCGTAGCTCGGCAAGGGAGCTTGCTTAGAATTAGTCACTTTCGATTGGGCCTACGAGAAAGTAGTTGATTACATCGGGAAGGCTTCAGCGCCGCCCAAAATCAGGATGTTATCAGCGTTCTTCGTCTGTTGCCTTAGTACTTGTTTCTTTGCCTTCGGTGAACCTGACAGTCTTTCGACTCTGGTGATCACTTCGATTGCTTGCTTGACATCACGGTCTTGAACAGCCGTAGATGGAGTGCTGGCATTAACTGACAGTGAATCAGCCGCGAGCGCCGGGAGTGCGATTCCGCATAGAATAGAAAGAGCGGTTAGCGCTGCTTTTGTGTTTGATTTAGTCACAAATAATGCTCCCATGGCCTAACACCTGTTGCGAGTATAGGGGTGGACTCTTGAAATGGAAACCATTCTTTAAATCGTTTAAGATTTCAGTACATGATTCGCAATTGTCAAGCGCGCTGGTGGGGCATCTTTGAAGATTCAACTTATCCATTTAGATACCGATCGCATATTCAATAAGCAGATCAATAGCCAGCACATTGGTCCTAATCTGCGAGGTACGACCAAGTTGCCAAGCGATTGGTTCCGCATTTTCGTTTTTGTTATCATAACTTCATGTTTCGTAACCCCGGCCATGGCTGAGGTTTCGAAGTTGGACGCGATGAAGTCGCGCGAATTTTTGCAGAAGGGCAATGGACATCTAAATAGATTGGAATTTCAGAAGGCGCTGGAGGCTTACACGGAGTCTTTATTGTGCGACCCGGACAATCGAGTGGTGAAAGACAATATCGTCCTGACTCACAATAACTGGGGCATCTGGTATTTCCAAAAACAGAAGTATAAGGAAGCTCGCGAGGAGTGGGACCAGGCTCTTAAGCTAAATCCGCGAGACGCAAATGCGCGCCAGAATCTGCGCGTGCTCCAGGCGACTTTGAGCAGGCAGGGTTTACAGAGTGATGACGGATCTCAAAAGTCAGCGGTAAAACCACCCAAGCCTGATTTTCCTCCTTCTCAAGTGATAATTTTGACTCCAGGATTAAAGCAAAGTGGGTCGAACTCGGCGACTCCCGAAAGTCCATCTGGCGCAGCAACTCCAGCTTCGTCAGCGCCTTCGGCATCGGCTGATCCCTTCTCGTCTGAATCAAGTTCCGGCGGCACTGGTGGTGCAAGAATAATTTCGTCTCCTGCCTCGAACTCTCCGGCAAGTTCAACTCCGAGCGCGCCAACTGCATCCGCGCCGCCGAAAAATATTCCGGTTTCAGTACCAATTGTCACTACGGCTGCGCCAGTTTCTACACCCTCATCATTAACGAACAGTGACAAATCATCATCTTCTTCGCAATCCTCTGCCACCGCTGGCGGTTCGCAAGGGGATAACTTTGAAGAGCAGATTGGACAGATTGAATTGAAAATCAATGGCCGCAAACAGGAGTCGATGCCTATAATGAAACGGCTAGAAAAATTAGAAATTGATACCCACGGCCAGAAAAAAAGCGGCACGATCAAAGAACGAATTGATACTCTTAGGAAGAGTTACGGAATTTAGAGCTTAGCGATAGAGGCGTAAATGACGGAAGAGCCACAGCATTCAGGTACAGAGCATTCAGAGAATGTAGCTCGCGAGCTAATGCAAAAGGGCTACGACCATTTGTCCGAAGGCGACGTTGGCGAAGC
>JACMKL010000298.1 GCA_014380105.1 Candidatus Melainabacteria bacterium | reverse complement strand
TTTCAAGGCATCTGAGTCCCGCTTCATATGAACATACGCTCGTGCACGAAGACTAATCGGGTGGGCAGACCCAGGGCGAACTTTGCTTGCTTCAGTAAATTTGATTATGGCGTCATCATAGTGACGCATCTGCATCAACGAGCAGCCCTCGTTTAAAAATTTGTTGTATAAAAAATCTGCCTTTTGGGTCGAAAATGCACCGTGCACAGAATTGGAGGAAGTTTCTGTGTTTTTCGGACTAACGATTTTCGGGATAACGATTTTCGGAACAGCGTTTTTCGGACCGACGACTGTTTTGCTACTTGCTGGCAACTGTTCAGCGGCATCACTCTGCTTAGCGAACGCAGCCGACATACTGAAATCGCCTGACACAATCAATAAGACCATGCCGTGTAATGCAAGCGAGCAGTTAAATCGAACTTGCTCCCTTGCAGCGAGCGTAAGGAGCGATTTTAAATTTGAGATAGTCAAATTGCGAAGCATATTGACAGATCATTCTGACAGATCTGATGAAACTACTCTCTGACTTTCAAAATTTACTTATGCGTAACCAGCTTGCTTCTTCGGATCATTGCTGTTGTTGGTATTCAAGCGATTATGGACGTTTTCTGCAAAAGTGGCACGTTGACCGTTGAGGAAAGCTTCTAGATTGCCGTCCACCCTTTGAGCAGTATCATTCGAAACGCCGTCAGTCGGATTAAATAATTGATTGATCAAACTGCCGTTCATTTGTCCGCGAACGCCGGCGCCAACAATTGTCAAATCAGATAAATGCTTAGATGCATCAGCGAAAGACTGCCTCTCGCCTGCAAACTGACTGAAATCAGGGACTAAAGACTGCGCACCTTTATGCATATCATCCATTATTGCAAGATGAGTTTCAGGTGAGATTGCTGCTGGGCCCAGGATTGAATCGCCTGGACGTGTAGCGTCATTTAGGTTTGTGTCTCTTGCCATATGGGCGCCTGTGTTGGTGCAGTTCAGGTAGTAAGGGTGGCGCGAAGAGGATCCTCGCTGGATAACCAATTAGACCATGGCTACACAAATTGTCAAGCATATTTAACTTAAGTTGTAACGCCCACAGGCTTTTCTGGGAGCAGCTCAGAGATTTTTTTGACCACTAATTTTTTATTGTCAGACTCAACAATTATCTGTGTTTCGAGCCCAAATTCAGCAATAAATTGACGGCAAACTCCGCAAGGCCATCCTTCATTGTTTTTGCAATGGACAGCAATTGCCTGGAATTTTCGATGTCCTTCGGAAACGGCTTTTACAATGGCGGTGCGTTCAGCACATATCGAGCCGCCCAAGACACGATTTTCAATATTGCAACCTGTGAAAATTTCTCCGCTCTCGGTCAAGATTGCAGCACCTACGAAGTAATTAGAATACGGTGCGTATGCCGATTCAGCGGCAACTTTGGCCGCCTGGATGAGAAACTCGTGTTTTTCGGACGAGAGTATCAAAACGGCTCACCATTAGGGAGCTTGGTGACACCAGCCGAATCATTTTGTAGATCAGAAACCGCATTTAGAGCACTGGGATTGACGGGAGCCGTTCCGTGGAAACTCTGAGCTGAAGGTAACGGGTTAAGAACACCTTGAGTTGCTTTCAGCGGAACTATATTTGTATTGGCGCGAGTAAACGACGGCGCCGGAGCAGGCTGTAATGCCGATTGAGAGAAAGATGATGAGTTAGAACCCAGTCCAGCAGTTTGTGAAAATGCAGGAGAAGGCGAGAAAGGTGACGAGGCAGTGAATGGGGCAAACTGCGAAGTTTGGAGCGATTGTGGAGCTTGCAAGGTAGCCAGCGGATTGAGCGTACCCGGAGTGAAGTGGGTGACGGGAGGGTCTACCTCCTCAACGTATCCGTACGGGTCGGTCGACTGTTTTGCATTCAACATTGTCTTCGAAATATCGCGACCTTGCTTCAATCTCTGCTCGTTCTGAAAGAGCGAAAAATTATGATACTGATTGAGCTGGTCTGGAGAGAGAGGATGGACTTTCAGCTCTGCCAAACCTTCCATACACTGTTTTGCAAGGTGTGCATGCGAACTTGAGCCAAGATTGTTTGTGCAAAGATAAAGCGCATTTGAATATTCAGCTACTGCTTGATTTAGAAAACAAGATTGTTTATAAGCGCGAGCAAGATGATAGTGCATCTCCGCATCATTCGGGTTCTCTTTAACGTGCTGAACAAGGGCAGGCAAGGATTCCCAGTGTTTTCCCTTGTCATGCATGTCCAAAATTTGTTGTTTTCGTGAGTCCGAAGCAGACATCACATCGAACACCGACGGTGGTGGCAATGGAGGACCAGAATAATTGACTGAAACCTTTTCCACCCTAAAAGTATTTTGAGGCTTGGTAAAAATTACACTGGTGTTGGGAGAAAACGAATAGGTTGCAGTTGGGCGAGCCTCGTAGTCGAAACGGCGCAGTGGCTCCTTTCCGAAGGTTTCGGCGATATCATCAAACGATAAAGCCTTAGCCGGTTGAAAAATCACAAAAGATTTTGTGGCTTTGCCGTCGCCTTCCAGATAGCTGGTTAGCTCATATTTTGCACCTTTTGTTCCTGGTGCATACCAATACTTGCTTAATCCGCCGCCCAATTGACCGCTGCTTGATTGGGGTTTCCCAAAAAGCGTATTCAAATATTCTTCGCTAATTAGTTGAGGGTTGTTGGCGAGCTTCAAGATTAAAGCGGTGGTGTCATCAGTCATTCCATCATCTGCCCAACAAGGTAATGGTGCAAAAGCAGAAGACGGAGCGGTCAAAACTACCAGACAAGCCAGTTTTATAGCCGTCAATGACGATAGGGTAACTTTTTTATTCAAAAAAAACATGTGATTTCTCAACCCGAGAATGGCACCACTGGTGATATCAAAAAAAACAAATCGAATTTTCTACCGATTCAAGATTCCAACCGAACTGCTGAGAACCAGGCATATCACTCGCCCGAAGGAATTATAACCGGTCTTGACATCAACCGCGACCAATGTTTTGCAGGAGCGAAAAATCGTTACGAAGTCAAGATGATTTAGGTGCGAGAGTTCATAAGTTTGAGAAATCCTCAACTGTAGGCGATTCTTAGCTCTTTCAAAGCTTCCGACCAGGCTATCGAATGGCATCTGGGGTTCCGCATGTCAGATAGTTCTACTCTGAACTCTCTTTTTTCCAACACTCCAAACAAAACTCTTTGAACTAAACCCTTTGCACGACAAACAAACTCTTCCTCAAGCTTTCAAGGCTGTGGACGAGTCCGTATTAGTTTGCAGAGCAGGAGTGTGAGATTTCGAAGTTTTTCTCCCGACACTTTTACGTGTCGTTCTCAAACCGTTTCTATCGAAGGTTTTATTATGACGACGCCCAATCCATCTGCTTCTCATACTCAGCGACGCACTTCTAAGAAGTCCGGCTCGCCCATCAAGTACCCCGAAACTCTGCGCGTTGACCAAACCGACAACTATCACGGTACTGTCGTTTCGGACCCATATCGATGGCTCGAAGACGACAACTCTGTCGAAACTGCTGCCTGGGTGAAAGCTCAAAACGCCGTAACCAACGAGTTTCTGACACCAATCGGCGAACGCAAGATGATCGCTGAACACCTCACTCGCCTCTGGAATTATGAAAAGTTTGGATCGCCTTTCAAGTACGGAGAACGCACGTTCTTCTACAAAAATTCCGGGCTGCAGAACCAATACGTGCTCTTCGTCATCGACACAGAAGGCGCTTCCGAGCGCATCCTGATCGACCCGAACACACTATCCGTAGACGGTACCGTCTCACTCTCGGGCATCTCGATCAGCGACGACGGCAAATACATGGCGTACGGTCTTTCCGAATCAGGCTCTGACTGGACGGAGTGGCGCGTTCGCGATATCGGCACAGGCGAAGACCTTCTCGACCACATCAAGTGGGTGAAATTCTCATCTGCAAACTGGCTGAAGGACGGTTCTGGATTTTATTACAGCCGCTTCGACGAACCCACCGATGGTGATGTCCTAAAGGGCACCAACGTCTTCCAGAAGCTCTACTTCC
>JACMKL010000297.1 GCA_014380105.1 Candidatus Melainabacteria bacterium | reverse complement strand
GGATTGTGATTCGGACTTTCAAATTGTAGTCCTATGTGGAAAAAATCAGAAACTAAAAGCAAGGCTTGAAAAACTGAAAGCAGGATCAAAAAAAGCGCTTCACGCAATCGGATACACGACCAGCATGCAGACTTATTTAGCTGCAGCAGACATTATGATTGGGAAATCCGGTGGGCTAACTTCATCAGAATGCCTCGCCGCGGGTTTGCCGATGCTCATCGTAAATCCAATTCCTGGGCAGGAAGAGGGAAATGCCAACCAATTATTGGAGCACGGAGCCGCGCTGTCGTGCACTACACGGGCTATCACTTATAAACTCGACAAAATATTGACCTCCGAGGACAATCTGGAGAAAATGCGCAAAGCGGCGCAGTCACTCGGTCGCCCTAATTCCGCCAATGTAATTTCGAAAGAATTTGTCACCGGCGCCAAAGAATATCAAACAACTGCAAAGAGTTATCTCGAGCGAGTGCTGACTAGATGACCTGAAGTTACTAATTTCGCTGAGACTTCATAGAGTTCTGAATTGATTCGGATAGAGTCAACATTGGTCTTGCGTCTTTGGTGCGCTGAACGGCTTCGTGCTCGCGCCAAAATTTCGCTTCTTCCAAGTTTTGAGGAACTTTTAAACCTTCTTCCTGCCACAGCGCGACTTTGGCTTGCGCGTCGGCGATGTTGCCTTTTGCAGCAATCACATAAAGCATGAATGCCAGTTCCAGGTCTTGAGGAACGATTTCGCCATGCTCGTAAAAGTGCGCCAAACCACATGCAGCTGAGCCTACGCAATAGTGGTTGGAATATTCCTCGAAAAATTCTTCAAAGCTATCAAAAGCGATCTGGCGACAGCCTTTGTGGAAATTTTCCCAGGCGTGCATTAATAGTCGTAGCGGAGGTAGCGCCATAAACCCTTCTCCTCAAAAACACGTCTGATTCTGTTATAGCATTAGATGTAATGTGACAATGTAATCGGTTAGAGAAAGAGAGCGTTTGAATGCAATCAAAATCAAAATTTCTGATTCTTTCTCTGACCGTAGTTGGCGTGGCGTCCTTGTCTTCAATTGCTGCGAATAGCTCGGACAGTGTCGTCAACAACAAAAATTTTCACAGGCAATTCCTGGAAGCCGCTCACCAGTATCAGAATTATGGAAAAGTAGACGACATGGCGCGATGGGCACCATGGCTGTGCTCAGCTCCACCTCCTCCGAAGGCAAGAATGAGCACGAGCGCAGATCTGAGTACCCATGGGAAAAAGATTTATTACTTGTTTGCGAAAGACCGCAATGCATACGTGAATCAGTCGGCAGACCAAATTGGGCAAATAATCGTAAAAGAATCCTGGATGCCGCCTGCAGGATCAAAAGAAGACCGTTTAGATAACACCACCGGCAGTGCCAAGGTGCCTACTAAGAAACAGGATTTGTTCATTATGATGAAACTCGATCCCAAAAGTGCTGATACAGATGACGGTTGGGTCTATGGAACTGTCACGCCGGACGGAAAGGAAGTGACATCAGCTGGACGAGTGCAGTCATGTATGACCTGCCACACGAATGCGCAGCATGGTCGACTATTTGGTTTGAAAAACTAACTCACACCTTTTCACGACGAAAACACTCGCTTGAATGGTCGTTGACGATTCCTACAGCCTGCATCCAGGCATAAACAATTGTCGGTCCGACAAATTTAAATCCGCGTTTTTTCATATCTTTTGAAATCTGCACTGAAAGATCTGTCTGGGTTGGAAAAGTCTTGCCGTTTGACTTAATCACTTTT
>JACMKL010000296.1 GCA_014380105.1 Candidatus Melainabacteria bacterium | reverse complement strand
GGCGAATTGGCACCACTTAAGGCGATCGAAGATCGTTTACCTGAGGACCTCAAGCGCCGCCTTCCTTCTGAAAATATGGCGTTTCTCTCTGCCAAATCCACCGAGCTACTACAAAGTCTGTGGGGTCCGATGGGCGTCTCTATCTGCAGCGAGATCGTCTATCCACGAATGATTTCGCACGAAGTGCGTAAAGGCGCCACCATTTTGGTCAATATCTCCAACCTGGCCTGGTTCCACAATTCGTCCTTGAACAAGCAAGTTTTGGCAGCGTCGATTCTTCGAGCTGTTGAAAACGGACGCTATCTTGTCTTATCTACAAACACCGGCATATCGGCTGTGATCGACCCAGCTGGGGTTGTCACGGCTGTGTCTTACCCTGGCAAGCGCGGCGTTTTGCTTGGCACGGTACAATTCCTCTACAAGAAGACCCCGTTTAGCAAGATGTGGTGGCTATGAGTTTGAGCCGAAATAATAAAAACGCGACAGTTCGTTTGTTCGCCCTGGTCGCAATTGGAATGACAGCTTTGATTTCTCAAAGTGGTATCAGCGGAATTAGCGATGCTGGTAAGGTTGACGCGAAAATGCCTATGGCGCGTGTTGGCAAAGACAACATCGTGACCCTGGAAGTCGCAACGACCGAAGCTGAGATACAGCGCGGCTTAATGCAGCGCACATCGCTCGGCAAAGACGCGGGTATGGTCTTTATTTTCAATCCACCTCGCGCAGTCAATTTCTGGATGTTCAACTGCTTGATGCCCCTCGATATGCTTTTCATTAAAAATGGAAAAATCGTCAGAATTTTTGAGCACGTGCCACCATGCAAATCTCCTAATCCGCAAGATTGCCCAACTTATCCAAGCGGACCAGGCGTGGACGTAACTCACGTTATCGAAGTGAATGCTGGTTATGCCAAAGCGCATGATTTGAAAGTCGGCGATCCTGTTAGTTTTGAAACGCCATGACGGGCGAGATCAAAGCCAATTTATATACTGAACTTGTTGGCTCGATGGGATATGTAATCATCGACAGACCTGACTCGAAGAATGCCATGTCGCAAGTGATGTGGGATTCTCTATTGCCATTGTGCGAAGCGCTGAAAGTGCAAGGCGCCAAAGTCATTATCATAAAAAGCACCGGCAAAACGTTTTGCGCTGGGGCCGACTTGCATGAACTGACTTTGATTGAAGGCGAGGCAACTGCGTCTTCACAATGGATGTCGATCAAGAATGCATTAGACGGATTGAAAGCCTTCTCGTTGCCCACAATTGCACAGATTCAGGGCGCATGCCTAGGTGGTGGTTGCCTGCTCGCAATGGCATGCGATTTGCGCTATGCCGGCAAGCCTGCCTGGTTCTCCGTGCCGATAGCGAAATTAGGTATCGTCCTGGATGATGCAAATATCGCGCGTATGGCTTCGCTAATTGGACCTGCAAAAGCAAAAGAGATGTTGTACACGGGTGGCACCATATCTAGTGCTGAAGCAGGACCTCTAGGTTTAGTGAATAAGGTTGTTGAAGAGTTCGAGCTCGCGAGTTATGTCAGCGATATTGCTGCGATGATTGTTCAAAATGGACCGGCAAGCATACTTGAGACGAAAAATTCAATCGCTCGGATCTTGAAACAAACACTGCCGGAAGGCGCTTTGAGCGAATTCGATCATCAATCGCGTGTAGTGGGTGCCTATTTAAGTGACGATTTCCGCGAACGCATTTCTAAAATTGAAAATAAGAATTGAAACTATGGATACTGTTCCTCAAGACGAAAAATTTCTGAATATAGCGGCTTACAAATTCGCACGTCTGACTAATCTGGAAGCGCGTCGTGTGATTCTGCGAGAACGCACTCAGGAGTGGGGTCTTGGCGGAACTATCCTTCTTAGCGAAGAAGGTATCAACCTTGTTGTTGCTGGATTGCCTGATTCAGTCGCGAAATTAGTTGAACATTTGCAGACGGATCCAGAGATTGGCGTTTTAGAATTGAAAGAGAGTACTGGTCACCGTCTGCCTTTCAAGCGCATGCTAATCAAAATCAAAAAGCAGATTATAAGCATGCGAGTGCCAGGCATCGATCCGCTCAACGCACCATCGGCAAAGATTTCTCCCAAGGAGCTCAAATCTTGGCTGGACGAAGGCAAGCCTCTCGTGCTGTTAGACGTGCGAAACGATTATGAAGTGCGCCTTGGCACTTTTGAAAATGCCGTTGCAATTGGAGTCGACAATTTCAAACACTTCCCTGCTGCCGTTAATAAACTTCCTGAGACATTGAAAGATGCACCGGTTGTGATGTTCTGCACCGGTGGCATTCGCTGCGAAAAAGCCGGACCATTCATGCAACAAGCCGGTTTTAAAAATATTTTCCAACTTGATGGTGGCATCCTTCGCTATTTCGAAGAATGTGGAGAAGCCCACTACAACGGTGAATGCTTTGTATTTGATCGCCGCGTAGCTCTCGATGCCAATTTGAAAGAAACCCCAACTGTGATTTGTTATGCGTGTCTACAGCCATTGACCGTCGAAGAACAAAAGTCGCCACACTACATCTATTCGGAGCAATGTTCTTACTGTTACGAGCGATAATTCCAATAGGCATTCCATTTGGAGCCAGCTAGGATATGCTGACAGAGCCCGAAGAAATTGAACAAGCGTCAAGACAGATTGAAGTTTGGCTTAATCGCGCAGCCATGGCATTTCAGGCTCAGAATATAGACTTGTGCAAACAAGCTTTGGAAAGAAGATGGTCTTATCAAAAAAAACTTGCGTTACTGCAAAATTTACCGGAGCCACCTCCACCACTCGAGCCGGAAGACTTTTTTAGAGACTGGGGAACAGGCGGAAGCTCAAAAGGCGGGCCCAGAAGTCCGAGTCCAGTTCCGCGTATTCCATATCCGCAATCTGGTGCTGGCTCAGTAGCGCGGCCTGTGCCCAACGACTCTGATGATTGAGACCACTGCAAAGTATTCAGAGAGCGTTAGCGGTGCAATTGATGTGGCGAGCAAACTTGGTCATGATTTTGTTTGCACTGAGCATTTACTCTTAGGTTTGCTAGGTACTGATGGAGCGTGCTCGAGGGAAGTTCTCCTAACTTTTGGTGTGGACTATTTAGACACACTCAACCAAGCAAATAAACTTTCTGGAAGTGAGGACTGTTTCCCTGTAAAAGTTCCTTTCTCTAAATTCATCGCACCAATATTTACTAGGGCTGAGCAATTATCTTTGGAATCAAACGATACTTATACTAGTACCAAGCACCTTCTAATAGGATTGGTTGACGATGCACTAGAGCGCACTGACGTAGCGCGTGTTGGTTTCATTTTTCAATATCTCGAAATCGACATGAAAAAATTACGTGTCGAAGCTTTGCTCTCTGTCTGCAATGAGTCTCCATATCAAGGTGGACGTTTCATCATTTCTGGATTTTAGCGCTGACTTTCAGTACAACATTTTCACATGTGCCCTTGTAATTCAACTACAATGAGTTAGCGACTGGATTTTACTCTGTTGCTTTTTGTAGGAATAACTAATGCGCACTTCGAAAACCAAAGAGAATACTCCTGAAATCGCTCGTATCACGGACTTAATTGAAAGTGCGTTTGGAAAAGCTAGAGATGCTTTTAACGACAACGATGTAGAAGCTGCGGCCGAATCACTTAGTCAGATGTGGAAATATCAGAAAGATCGCGCAAAGAAACTCGAAAAAGTTCCGCCGAGCGCTCCTAAGTCACCAGAGCATTACTTTGGCGCTGAGCCTTTAAATTCTGAAGGCAAACCACCCGCGCCAGTTAAGAGCAAAGCCATACCTTATTCTGGTGTTGCGCCAGTCCTGGAGACGTTGCCAGAAGGCATTGATGACACCGAGCCTGTTTAAGACGTATATAGATGTGCTAAAGATCAGTTCCTGAATCTGGATTTTCGATTCCACTAAAGGTTTTGCCGGGAAAGATCTCGGCGCTGGTCACTTTGCCCTCTAGAAACTTCAAACGCAGATATTTACTCGGCTTTCGAAACTTATCTCGCTCCACAACATAATCAGTCACTGCACTTCCATCACGGTGATACCGTGTTGATGCGTACCCGAGCAAATCGGTCGCTTCGTCATCGCTCATTCCAACAAGTTTCGCTCTGAGATCCGCCCTCCTGTACATTG
>JACMKL010000295.1 GCA_014380105.1 Candidatus Melainabacteria bacterium | reverse complement strand
TAGGCGCAGTGACAGCTTTCGGGGGCACTTCACAGCAAGCTATTCAAACCTGGAATAAAAGCGCTTCAGATTAATATGCGGATGAAGCCCTTTACCATTCCAAATAAAATCAGGCATTGAAATATGATTTTCGTATGTCAGGACGTCATCCCAACGCACTTTCACTTTGGGATGCGTTTTCTGCAACTCAGTTACAAATTTAGCCCTGATTTCTGGACTCCAATCATTTTGACCCAATTCAAGCATATTGAGAGCAGGCATTTTTTTGAGAAACTCGATGCAATCGGGCGTGACAAGCGTCTTTGAGATATCCAGCCACTGCAAAGATTTTAGCCCGGTCAGATGACTCAAACCTTGATTGGTAATACTGTTTGCGCTCAGACAGAGCACTTTTATCGTGCCATTCTGCGAAAGACCTGCCAGGTCGCCATTTGAAAGCTCACATCCCGAAACGACTAACTGACGTAAACCCGGAAGCTCTGAAAATTGCGGAAGCACAGCACCGGCGCCATCACAGTGGCTGACGTCAATGCACTGTAGCCGGCGAATGACTTTAGACTTGAACAGTGAGGCACAATTGACGTCAGTGACACACAAATTCAGATAGACCAATTCAGGCAAATTATCCAGATATTTTAAGTCTTTGTCACCAAATGCGGCACTACTAACATTGAGAGCTTTTAGCCCCTTCCAGCGTTCTAGTTTTTTGAACACTTTGGAATCGACTATCTTACTGGCTTTGGTATCCAGAACAATGATTTCATCTGGACGGAATCTATCCATAAAATCAGGTTGGCTAAATAAATAACTACTACCAGTTAAAGAAAATTTTTGATTAACTGGTGCGATGACACGTCCTTGTGCCTGACACATCTGTCCTTCTTCTGAAGAAAGTGTTCCCAGTGACTGGGCCGGAAAATTAAATTGACGAGTGTTTCCCCGAATTACTGACCAGGGAGTTGGGTCTTTGACCGGGGCGTCAGTTGCCTCTTTTACCGTTTCAGGAGTCGTTATAACGTACTTTTCATTCCCCAGAGCCGTCTTTTGGTCTCGATGGTAAAGTAAATGAGCAGACGCAAAACCAAAAACATAAATTAGAATGCCACAGCCGGCAAGCAACAGCGAAGAAAGTTTTTTACTTTGAGGCGACTCTGCCTGTATCTTCGCGTCATCAGAATTTATTTCAGACTTTGGTGCCTTTAATTTCTCACCCTTCGGAGGCTCAATTAGCGCATCCATTTTTTTTGCAATGTTTGAAATTAGAGAAGGAGCGCCAGGAGCATTGGCAGGGTCAATGATTGTTCGCTCCAGCGCAATCAAATCAGCAGCTAATGAGTCTGCCGATTGATACCTTCGCTCCGGCTCTTTTTCCAGCAACTTACCGATAATCGTCTCGAGCTTTGCAGGGAATAGCAGTCCAAGAGAAGCTTCCTTGAGAGAAATCGGACGCTCAGTCTGATGCTGCATCATCGTCGAAAGCGCATTCTCGCCCATGAAAGGAGGCGCGCTGGTGAGAGTTTCGTACATAACACAGCCCAAAGAATAGAGATCTGAGCGATGATCTACAGGCAAACCAATGCACTGCTCCGGGCTCATGTAGAGGGGGCTGCCGAAAATTTCGCCGGTTTTGGTGAGATTTTGCTGGTTAAATTCGTCCAGTCCGGTTAACTTGGCGATGCCGAAATCAACCACTTTGACTGTTTCGCCTGAACCTGAAAGACGCGGCGGAACAATCATGATGTTGCTGGGTTTCAGGTCACGGTGAATGACCCTGCGGTCGTGGGCGTAGCCGATTGCAAAAGCCACCTGGATGAAAATTTTGATTGCTCGCTCAACCGGAAGGTGTCCGAGGTTTTTGATCTCATCCGAAAGATTGTTGCCTTCAATCAATTCCATTAGAAAAAATGGCTGCCCGCCAGGCAGGAGGCCTACTTCAAAAACTTTGATCAAATTGGCATGATCAAGTAGGTAGGCTGCTTTTGCTTCGTTCTGAAAGCGCCGCCAGGATGCGTCCGCGGCTTGAAATTTATTGAGGCACTTAAGGGCGAAGTGCTTTTCCATGAGCAAATGCTCAACTCTGTAGACACTGCCCATCCCGCCTTGCCCAAGCAGATTGAGTACCTTGAATTTCTCAAGCAGGATTACGCCAGGCTCTAGCTCTATAGGCTGTTGGTCCGACAGAGATAAAGTCCGATCTTTGGAAAGTTCGAAGCCCAAATCAGGCGCTATTTTTTCGCCGTCGGTAAAGGTCTCTGTCATGGGCTCCAGGGTATCCAGCTTTTGACTGCATACATTATAGATATTCGGAGCATGTATCAAAAGAGCCTAAAGGTAGAATTCTCCTATTTCCTTGTAAAATACTTTTCCTCAGTTCAACCCCACCGAGTCCCACGGAAAACCGGGTACTGAATTTTCGTCAATCTGAGGGTCCACATGACCGTAGTAGAGAATAAGTTTGGGAAATGTCCTGGCAAATTTAGTTCTTTCCTCTTCGGACCAATTATTGGCTGGCAGAATGAGTGTTTTTAGTTTGGGAAACTGCCTGATGCTGGACGCACAGTCTGGAGTGAGCTGAGTATCATACATATTCAGCCACTCGAGCTTCTTAAGCGGCAGCAAAAACTTTAATCCTTCATCAGTTAGTGATTTATTGGAATTGAGTGAAAGTGTATTGATATTTTTTGACCGTGCAATGATTTTTAAATCGTCATTTTGTAGACCATCCTTGCTCACGATTAAATGCACCAGACTTTGCATCCTGCAAATATTTGGCAGGCAGGCAGAGATGTTCGGCAAATTATCGATACTGAGCACGCTCAGGCGTGGCAAATTATTTAAATTTTTAAGACCCATACCAGAAATGTTTGAAAATCCAACATTCAAAAAACATAAATTCGGCAATGAATTAATAACCTTAATCTGGCTGTCGTCAATGTCACTGAACTTGAGATTGAGACCTTTCAGTCCGGTAAGGTAAGAAATGTTTTTTATGACATTTGGTGTGACCGCTTCGTTTTTTGAAAGATAGAGTAGTGCAAAATCATCACTCATAAAGTGTTTGAAGAGGTCGGGATAATCGTGCAAAGCGCGATAAGATGGGAAAAACCCGACCAAATGCTTAGGTGGTATTTCAATTCTCCCTCGACAATCCATGGATGTTCCATCGTCCAGAGAAATCGCGCCAAAGTCGGCATTTTTCGGAAAATTGAATTCTCGATAATTTTTCTTTGAAGTGATTCTTGAAAGCTTGTCAGGCAAAGCAGGCACCGCAACGTTTTCAGAACCAGGAGTTTTTGCATTCGCATTTTGCGGCGATACTGCCTGTGGTGCATCGAGATCTGGTTTTGATTTTATAAAATCACTCTGTAGAAGAATAAAACTCGCCGTCATGCCGATTATGAAAGACAGTAGTGAAATGAAAAGCTGACCGGCGGGATTACCCTTAAAAAACTGCGCAGGTCCTGTTTTGGACTTTGTTGAAGCAAACCCGCGCGAAGTGTCAAACTGTGAGCTACTTTCATTGGAAGACGAAACTATTCCAAATTTTTGATTGTGTGTCTTTGATTTGAGTTTGCTTTCTAACGCAATTAGCTGTGTAGCCAGGACATTAGCACTTGGATAACGCTGGGCCGGATCTTTCTCCAAAAGTTTTCTGACGATCACTTCTAATTCTTCGGGAAAATCGATACCCATAGAAGCTTGTTTCAGTGG
>JACMKL010000294.1 GCA_014380105.1 Candidatus Melainabacteria bacterium | reverse complement strand
TCGTCGACGAGTTTCAAGATACCAACCGCGCCCAGTTTGACCTGGTCAGAATGCTTGCTGAACCAGCTGAAGAAGTTTTGGGTCAAGACCCATGGCTTGAGCGCACATTGATGGTAGTAGGCGACGTCGACCAATCGATCTATTCGTGGAGAAAAGCCGACTACAAAATCATGTTGAGTTTTCAGAACGACTTCAAGCCCGCACGCATCATCAAGCTTGAAGAAAATTATCGCTCGACTGCCACCATTTTGGACGTCGCAAACAGCATCATCGCCAACAACACCGAACGCATCGACAAAGTCTTGCGTTGCAATCGCGGCAAGGGTGGAAAAGTCCAATGCTTCGAAGCGCAAGACGAAATCGATGAAGCCTATTACATCGTTGAAGAATTGAAGCGGCTAACAGCGCGCGGTCGCACATTGAAAGACTGCGTGATTTTATATAGAACAAACGCTCAGTCACGGGCGATAGAAGAAGTTCTGGTACGCAACCATATTCCATACACTGTCGTTGGTGGCACTCGATTCTACGAACGTCAGGAAATTAAAGACATCCTTGCGTACTTAAAATTGATCTACAACCCGCAAGACGGACAAGCTTTTAATCGCGTCATCAATGTGCCGCGTCGCGGACTTGGAAAAACAACTTTAGATCGTTTGAATCAATACGCAAACGATGCGGGAATAAGCCCTGTTCAAGCCTGTTACGAGACAGATCAAATTCGCGAAATCGCACCAAAAACTGGTATCGCATTGCGTCAATTTGGTGAGATGGTCAGTCGTTGGAATATGCTTTCCAAATCAATTTCTGTTTCAGAATTGATGGAGACATTCCTCAAAGAAACCAAATACATCGACAAACTCGAAGAAGACGTCAACACGCAGAAAGACGAATTGGCGCTCGGGCGAATTGAAAACGTTCGAGAATTAGTCAACGTGGCGCGCGAGTTTGAAAAGTCTGCTGACGAGCCGGATCTCGATTCGTTCTTGACCAGAATTTCTCTGGTGAGCGATCTTGATGCCGTAAAAGAAGGCGAAGATTCAGTCACCCTGATGACATTGCACGCAGCAAAAGGTCTGGAATTTCCAGTCGTATTCTTGGGTGGCTTGGAAGAAGGTCTCTTCCCACACATGCGTTCGCTCGATTCCGAAACAGCAATGGAAGAAGAAAGACTACTGATGTACGTCGGCGTCACTCGCGCTGAAGATTCGCTGTATCTAACTTTGGCGCGCAAGCGTATGACGTTGGGTCGCAATTCGTCCGGTGGTTCTGGTTTTACAACCAACTACACGGTGCCAAGTCGCTTCCTTCGCGAGATTTCGCCAGGACTTCTTTCCGGGTATTACCCAGCCCCAGAAGGTCAATCGCGCGACAAGATTTCAGCTGACGATCCTTTCATCACCGGCGACAACGGTGGCGGATGGGGAATGCCGCCTAGCCAAAACAATTATGGTGGCGGTGGAAACAACTACGGCGCGCGACCAAATTCCGGCAGTGGCGGACAAAATTCTTCTGGTGGCAGACCATCAAATTACGGCGGCGGTGGGCAACCATCCGGCGGACGCCCAACTAATTATGGCGGTGGCGGACAACCTTCGGGTGGACGTCCAACCAACTACGGCAGTGGCGGCGGTCAAACTTCCGGTAGTCGTCCGACCAATTATGGTGGTGGCGGTGGCGGCGGTGGCGGTCAATCGAGACCGACCAACTATGGCAATGCACCGCAGCAATCGGGTTATCAAAACAACTCTGGGGCAAAACCAAGAGCAATGCGCATGGGTTCGGAGAGTCCTCCGGCTCAAACGGCACACTCGCAACAGCAAAGTGCACCAGTCTCGTTTGAACGTTTGGCTGTAGGCGACAAAGTTCAACATGCAAAATTTGGTGTTGGGTCGGTCGTTCAAGTTATCGGCGAAAAGGATAAGGAGCTTTACAACGTCGAGTTCGACGAGGGCGGTCGCCGCCTTCTCGACCCGAGATTTGCAAAGCTGATCAAAACGACCTAATTCAGGCGGTTTTAAAGCAGCGCCGTTTTCAAGCAGCGCGCTCAACCATTGTAAACGCACTCTAGCCCAGCCTGTGGACGTTTCACCCCATAGTGACTGTCATCGGTAAGGATTTTGTTTAAGACCTGCGGATGATTTCCGGACCGGGGCGCAGAGATCTAATAGGATGATCAACCATTACCGGTTTATCCCGGCAGATCTATTTAAGGAGATTGCAGGTGGCAGCAGAACGTACGTTTGTGGCAGTAAAGCCAGATGGTGTAGAACGCATTTTGGTGGGCGAAGTAGTTGGCCGTTTTGAAAAGCGCGGACTTAAGCTCGTAGGCATGAAGCTGATGAAAGTCACCAAAGAAATGGCTGAACAGCATTACGGTGAGCACAAAGGCAAACCTTTCTATGATGGTTTGGTTGCTTACATCACTTCCGGTCCTATCGTTGCGATGGCACTCGAAGGCAAAAATGCAGTTGCACTGGCTCGCCAAGTCATCGGCGCAACAAAACCTTTAGAAGCTGCACCTGGAACCATCCGAGGCGACCTTGCCGTCGAAATCGGTCGCAACCTCGTGCACGGTTCGGATAGCCCTGAAAACGGCACCCGCGAAATCTCAATCTTCTTCAAGCCTGAAGAAATCGTTGAGTGGGAAGGCAGCCTCAACAAGTGGATTTGGGAATAACCCATAACCAGATTTTCGGAAGCAGGCAATTGGTGCCTGTTTGCGGAATCCAGATTCTAAGGAGAGCGGCTTTCGGGTCGCTCTCCTACTTTTATATAGAAGTCTTTTGCCCGTCTAGTAATTCGAACAAAGCGAGCTAATCCGTCAATGCTTCGGCTGCCATTCGAAACACGGTGTCAGGACTGAGGTCGTTGAGGCAGGCAATTGTTCCGATGCGGCAAGTTTTTGAGAAACAGGGTTGGCATTCGAGCGCCGTTGAGACTGTTTTGCAGTGGTCTCCGAACGGGCCGTTGCGTCCAATTGGTGTGCTGCCATAGATTCCGAGCACACCGGGTTTGGTGACGGCAGCCGCCAGGTGAAGGGGTCCGGTATCGCCCCCGATGACCAGTTTTGAGAGCGAAAACAGACCGATCAAGTCGGAAAGTCCGGTTTGCCCGGTCAAGTCCATCAGTTCGACATCAGGTTTGATGCGACGAATGCCATCGGCAATTTCCTGATTGCAAGCTTTCTCTCCCGGACCGCCGACCAAAGCCAGGCGGATGTTTCCGCGCATAGCCAGCGATCCACCCAGCTCAGTCCAATAGCTTGCCGGCCAAAGTTTTGTGACCCAGGTTGTGCCAGGAATGAGCACCACAAGAGGTGCGGCACCTTCTGTAGTACTTCTATAGATAAGTTGATTCGGAAGTTTGGAGACGATTTCCGACATGGTGCTCTCATCGCGAAGTGGGAAGCTCAAATTTTGAACTTCCTTCTCGAGGTCAACCTTCTCAAGCGAAATGCCGCCTAGCGCCTTCACCGCGGCATTTGCAAGGCGCAAATTGTGCACCACAACGTGTGTGCCATAGGAAAAATAGTCGCCGGTGTCGACCTTATCCGTATAGAACAGTGGTGCCAATTCGCGGGCACCAGCGAATCCGAATGTGCGCTTTGCATTTGAAACTTTGCAGAGGGCGGCGCTCTTAAATAAGCCTTGAAAATCGAGAGCAGCTTCGTAGTTCTGCTGAAACAAATGACCCAAGAGCTTGCGCAGTTCAGAAAAAGAACCACCGGCAATCTCTTTTTTCTTGAAGACAATCAGATCATCGACCAGGGGATTGTCGCGCAGGAGGTCAGCCGAAAGTGGTTCGACCACCCAGGTAATTCTGGCTTGCGGGAGTTTGGTCTTCAGGTAGTTAACAGCAGGCAAGGCGTGAATGACATCACCTATGGCGCTCAGCTTTACTACAAGTACATTCATATGCCACCGCCGGATTGGCTTGCGCCCCGCTGCATCTTACCTGTCCAGCACTGTCGGTGTCACCTCCACCCCCGGTGCCTTCGTCGGGAGATGCGACCTTCAGGTTTGCCCGCTGATGGTGTCGCCTCCAATACGCATACCAGACATGTGTACGGCACCACCGTCTTCAAAACGTGTCCGAACATATGAGGCACCATTCACTTCTAGTCTTTGGAGGGCACCACAAGAGGTGACAGGTCACTCTATTTGGTGCACGAGTTAGACCTCAGAATGCCTGGAGAGGTAAGTCGGGCCAGGAATTAGAGTTTCGCCTTTACCAGCAGCAACTCAAAATATGCTCCGCCCGACCAGGGTGTTTCGCACCAAATTTACCACCACCGACTGACGACAATTTTGAAGACTTTTGGGTGGAAAATCTAAAAACGCACCAAAATCGCACCAGAAAACTCAAAATTTAGAGCGCGGAGATCGTAATTGAGGTTTTGGCACCAAAGTCGATCTGCAAACTACCTTCGATGGCCCCGAAAAGGTAGGTTTATGTGACGGTGCCCGACCTCATGTTCCCGAAAAAAGGCACCATCGGTAATACTCTGAAACAATTTAATTTAGTGGTATCAGCCATCAAAAGTGGTGCGCACCAGCGGCGGAGCAGGCTTTTGCGCAATCACTTCTGGTATCACACCAAAAGAATATATCCAGTCGATGTTATAAAACATAGCGCCCCTTGGTACAATCTATATGCCACCTTGAGTGGTGGTAGGTGGCATACCAATCTAGCGAGTCGTCCGACATACATTCGGCGGCCCGGCTTGGCTGTACCTACTTCGGTCAGCCTTGCGCATCGTTCGGAAATTTTCCGAAAAATGCCTTTCAAATATCCCCACAGTAACAAGGAGTGAATCATGGCCAGTACTAAATCGAGTAAAACCGCCAGCAAGTCCAAAGCTAAACCAGCCGCAAAGGCAAAACCAGCTAAGGCTTCGCACAAGAAACCAGTTGCTCGTAAGATTGTTCGTAAGAGCGCCGTCAAACATGCAGCTAAGGCTACTACTCGTACACCTTCTGCCCGTTCCGATGCTGACTACACAAAATTCAGCGGCAAATTCACAGTGCGTCTGCCAAAATCGCTCCACCAAGCTCTCGTTGATCGTGCAGAAAGAGAAGGCGTCAGCCTCAACCTTTTCGTCACCAACGCGCTTTCACGCACCGTTGCAGTTGCTGGCAAAGGCAAACGCTAATATTGATTCAGTAATACAGAGCAATCTGTAAAACGAACTAATAAATTTGGGATGGGGACCGTGTGCCCCATCCTTTTTTATGTCTATTTATTGTGCGCAAGATTTAAATCAGTTCATGTTGGCATTTAACAGTCCTCGCAAAATTTGCTGTGTGGAGCATCTCAAGACATTAACCGAATTTCAGACGCCAGGAAAAGCGAACCTTATCAACTCCACCTTGGATGCCAATCGGAGAACAGCTAGACTGTGCCAGTTAAGCAGCCGGGATAGACCGAGTTTAAAAGGACTGGAAGCACTTTTCATGAGCAAAAACATTCCGATTTTCTCCGCAAAAGACCAATATCCACAAATTGCCAGCGAGTTAGAGGCAGCGGTCCTCGAAGTTTTGCGCAGTGGCAGTTACATCATGGGGCAGAAAGGCAAAAGCCTTGAGCAAGAAATTGCCAGCATCTGCGGTGCCAAACATGGCATCGGCGTAGCCAACGGGACCGACGCTTTGATTCTGGCGTTGTGGGCTCTCGACATTGGACCTGGCGACGAAGTAATCACTACTCCGTTTACTTTTGCTGCCACCATCGAAGCCATCATGATGCGTGGTGCAAAACCAGTATTTGTTGATGTCGACGAAAAAACTTTCAACATCGATGTTGCTGCAATCGAAAAGGTAATCACACCGAAAACGAAAGCAATTATTCCAGTCCACTTATATGGACAATCGGCTGACATGGACCCAATCATGGCTCTAGCCGATCGCTATGCGCTCAAAGTTATTGAAGACAACGCTCAAGCAATCAGCGCTACATATAAAGGCAAACCAACCGGCAGCTTCGGCGACGCCGCTTGCATCAGCTTTTATCCAACCAAAAACCTCGGAGCCTGCGGAGACGCCGGCATGATTGTCTGCAACGACGATAAATTGGCAGAACGCCTTCGTTGCCTGCGCGCGCATGGCTCGAAACAGCGTTATTTTCACGAAGAATTAGGCGTCAACAGCCGTCTCGACGAAATTCAAGCAGCTGTACTGCTCACAAAAATGGCATATCTGGCTGATTGGACCACCAAGCGTCGCGCCATCGCTCAGAAATATTTTGAGCTTCTCAAAAACGTACCTGGAATCGTTCTTCCAAATCCAGGCGTCAAAGAAGACTACGCCCACGTTTGGCACCAATACACAGTCAGAGTATTGTCAGACAATCTCGCGGGAGCATCCGGCAATAGCACCAATGGCGCCACCACCTCGATGCGTCAACGCGTAATTGACGGATTGGCAAAACGCAATATCGGCTCCATGTGCTATTACCCAGTTCCGCTGCACATGCAGGAAGCTTTCGCTCACTACGGCTACAAGAAGGGCGAATTCCCAATCACTGAAAGACTGGCAGACGAAGTATTGTCTTTGCCGATGTTCCCAGAACTAACCGACGAAGACATTCAAGCTGTTGGGCAGGCATTGACTGCCATAATGAACGAGCAGTTCGCAACCCCAGTGGCTGTGCCTACTCCGACTGTCTCGCTCTAATGTCCACAAGTCCGAGCATCGATACTAATGGACGCATCAGCAAAGATGCAAAAATTGGCGCAAATGTACGCATCTCCGGTGATGTATTCATCGCAGCTGGTGCAGAAATTGGCGACAATTGTCTGATCGAGCCGGGCGCCATCATCTACGAAAACGTGAAGCTGGGCGCCAATTCCTATGTTGGCGCTCAGTGTATTTTAGGTGAGCGTTTATACGGATACTTGAGCGATCCGTCCTACGTAAATCCGCCGCTGATTATTGGTGAAACATCAGTGATTCGCTCGGGCACCATTATTTATGCTGATTGTGTAATTGGGAAAGGCTTTCAAACCGGGCACCGCGCAGTCATCCGCGAAAACAGCAAATTTGGTGACCTCTGCTCATTCGGAACAATGGCTCAATCAGATGGGCATATCGTCGTCGGTGACGGCTGCCGCTTCCACAATAATGTCTTCATCGCGACCTATACAACATGCGAAGACAATGTGCACTTCTATCCAATGTCCTGCACTGTCGACAGCCTCCATCCGCCCTGCCAGAAAGGCAGAGAAGGTCCTTATTTAGAATCGAATGTGATCGTAGGCGCCAAGGTTTTGATTCTCCCGCGCGTTCGAGTAGGTAATGGCAGTATCATCGCCGGTGCCTCCGTCGTAACCCATACCGTGCCAGCAGGCATGGTTGTTGCCGGGATGCCGGCCAAAGTCATAAAAGCGAAAGCTGAAGTTCGCTGCCACGTAGAAGATCGTCCTGCCTACGAAGTTGCAGCAGAGAATCTTTAGAGCTGAATCTCAACACAACCGGACTAAAAGCAAGTGAACGCGCTGAATCAGAATCGCAACGATTCGAATGAAAACGAATTGCCGGTCACATCCGCAGCTGGACGGCAGCAACGTGGTTCGATCATAATTCTCGCTTGTATCATCGCACTTGCGACCGCGCTTACCTATTTGCCGGTGATGTTCAACTTCTTTGCCGGTGATGACTTTGTTCACCTGACCTGGCTTAAGGATGCCGTCATTCATCCTGAACTGATCACCAAAAATTTTCACTCCTCATGGTTGGACGGCACGACCACTAAATTCTATAGACCACTAATCTCAGTATTCATGGTCACTGACTACTTGATGTGGGGTATTAACGGATTCGGGTTTCACCTTACCAATGTCCTTTTCCACACAGTCTCAACAGTCGTTCTGTTTTTCATCACGCTGAGAATTGGTAAGACTTTCGAGCCCGCACTAGAAGAAGTCGAGTCTACGCCTACAAGTCCAATAAGTGGCAGTGCGCTCACTTTTGCCTTCTTTTCAGCCTTGACTTTCGGCTTGTATCCGTTGCATCCGGAAGCAGTGTCATGGATCACAGGGCGCGTCGATACTGTGGTGACCACATTTATTGTGATCTCACTCTGGTGCTACATGCAGTGGCGCGACAGCCAGAAACTTTTATGGTGTGCTTCCGCAATTTTGTCGATGATATTGGCTTTGCTATCCAAAGAGATGGCCATTACTTTGCCTGCTGCCTTCATTGCATATGAATTACTGCTGATGTGCGAGAGAGGCTTTAGCCGGGCGTCCATCGTCCCTATGGTGGTCGATGCAATCAAAGCAACCATTCCATTTTGGGTGGTGATAGCCCTCTATTTTGTCGTCCGTTATTTCGCGCTTGGCACATTTGTCGGCGGCTATGATGACTCACTGTTTTTCATCTCAAACATGAAAGAATTTTTGCTCGGCTGGGCACACGCCTTGAAAATGCTGTTCGTGCCTGCCAACAAAGAACTCTTGAGCGCGCATAGTCTATTAGTGCGTTTCTGGCTCGTGTCACTGGGATTTATTGCAATCTCGAGCCTGGTCAATTTTGTAACTCTCAAGAGAATGCTTCCAGCCCTTGCTTTTGCTCTGATGTGGATCGCATTTTCACTTGCTCCAGTCTACAAACTCTTTGCCATTGCAGACGATTTACAGGGCAGCAGATTAGCTTATTTAGCTACTGTTCCTCTCAGTCTTCTTCTGGCATTTGGATTTACTACTGTTAGGAATGCAGGCAATCCAATTACCTGGATGCGCATTGCCAACCGCGTCAGAATTGTCTGGGGGATACTTTTCCTGGCTTCTGCAGCCATTATGCTATGGACTAACAACCAAGCCTGGGTGATTGCCGGAGAACAATCTGCAGCAATTCGGCAAGGTTTGTCTAAACTTTATTCAGAAGTAGAAGGTGATCCGCAAGTTCTGTTTGTTGGTTTACCAGATCAAAAACACGGCGCATATATAAGTCGCAACGCGTTGATGGGGATGACGAAAAAACCTCAAATGCAGCGTGATATTTTCAACTGTATAATGGTTGATAAGTTCGAACCTATCATGCCTTTCGGGTTTCTCAAAAATTCGCTGCAAGACAATCGCGACAAAGTGAAAGCTTTCCGTTGGGATGAAGGAACAAAAGTTTTTTCAGCAATTGCCATTCCAGCGAAAAATGAATCGGCTCCTGCGGTGCAAAAATTTGCAGGCGCAGATTTAAAACGAGTACTCAGCGTTGATGATAAGTGGGGTATAAAGAGTTTTGACTTTGATGCGCAGAATGTAGCTACAGTTGAGACAGAGTCGCCATCAGCGCGCCGCCCAGCTCTCAAGGTGAATCTACAACTGCCTTGTTTTGCAACTGACTTCGTGGCTGTGAAAGTGCAAATTTTAGAGAAGCCGACTGACGATAAGGGAATGGATGTTCTCTACACAAATGACATCAATAAAGATTTCAATCTATACCACCGTGCGCATGCAAATCTATCCGATTCAAAAGATCCACAGACTTTGATATTTACTTTCCATAGTTCTCCCGAATGGGTCTTTGGAGGCACTACAAAGGGACTGGAGCTCTACTTGCCGCTGCACGCGAAGTTTAAGATACTCTCCATTGAAACAGTGCCAGCGACTTCCGTGATGCCTGTGATCACATTTCAGAATTCGGGATATATGGGCACCAAAGGTTATTTGCATTTGGGCAAAGATAAGCTAGCCGAAACAGTCGATTACGACTGCACCAAAGTTGCTGACGCTGCAAGCGTAGAAGCAGAAATCACCAGAACAAATCTGCTGTTTGCTACTCAAAATACTGATGATGCCAGCCTTGTCATAATGAAGACATTGAAATCGAAAGGCACGACTGGCAGCATAAAATTAGAGCGGACTTTATTTCCAGCCCTGGGCATTTACGAATTACGAATGTGGGCGATCGATAAAAACGGCAAAAGAATCGGAGTGTCCGGCGACCACATTGTCATTTCTGTCGACTCGTAAAAGTCTCTGGAACTTAATTATTCTTTCGTCTCTTCTGTCGGATATTTAAGAAGAACGCGGCGGTCTGTCATTCTACGCGTGATTGCTTTATCATCGAAGTAAGTCAATAAAGCCATCGCATATTTACGCGTGACGCCGATTGACTCCTTAAAATCTCCAGGTCCGATGTCTTTCTTCTCAGTGAAGAGACGTTCAAGTTGTTTGTGCGCCAAATTAATTGACTTGGAAGAACTTGCGAAATCGTGAGCTACAATCGACGCGAGATTTTCCTTACTCAAAAGCTGTAATGCTGATTGCACGCTGCGTCTGTCGGAAGAGACCTGACGAGTAATTTCGTCAATTTCCAAACAGAAATTACCCGTCAACACATCCATAACCTTGGTGCACAATTCTGATAGTGCGGCTGGTGTCTCAACTTTCGCCGACTGAGCTGGCAACAATTTTTCTGCCTGTCTAACAATCTTTTGCTTCTCAATTCCTTCTTTGACTAAAGCCTGGAATGCTGCTCGCTCAAGTCCGGGAAGAATACGATTGCGCAGGGCTTCCTGGTCGTTACGATGTTCTTGCGATGCTGAAGATGCGCTCTGAGTTTTTGCAGAGTTTTCAACTTCACTAACTAATTTTTCAAAGAGGTCTTTATGCGTTTCGGTAGTGACCGCAAAATCGGCGAGGTGCGTGAGCTTATTCTCTGCAACTAATTCGGCTACGACTTTTGGCAGTACAAGCGGCGGCAAGAAGCAATTGAAGATAGAATCCTTCAGCAAACGTTGCGGATTGGCATTGAGAAATTCAAGTAAGGCAGCTTTTTGTTCGCCTAACGCAAGATGTTTCGCCAGTCTATTTAAACTTTCTCTGGAAATCCAACGCGGTCTTGTTGTTACAAGAATTGTGCCGCCCGCCAGTCCATCATCTCCAAAGCGAAGAATAAACTTGTCTCCTGGTTCTGCGATAAGAGGCTCATAGAGTGCCACTTGGGCTATGTAAGATTGCCTGCCCTGATCGTCTTCAGGAAGAGCTTCCATCCATCTTACGGCTCCAGGACACTCCGCAGTGCCATGATAAATTCGAGCTGGTTGCGAGGAAACATTCTTTTTGAAATCGTCCTCTAATTTCAGTCCAGGCTGACTGAGCGTGACGATCAAAGTTTTGGTGGCAACACACTGCTCACCAACAACGACCTGCCCGCGCTCCAGAGTCTTATTCTCCTTGAGGGCTAAGTTGATGGCTAATCGTTGACCGGCAGTGGCTTTCGGTATGCTGGTATTGAAAGTTTCTAGTCCTCTCACACGCGCTTTCAAATTGCCTGGTTCAACAATTAAATTGTCGCCAATCGAAATTGACCCCTTCACCAGTGTGCCAGTCACCACTACACCATAGCCCTGGACTGTAAAGACTCGATCGATTGGTAAAAATGGAGGAGCATCGAGACGTGCGCTTTCTCTCTCACCGCCTTCAACAAGAGCCTTGACGAGCTTTGCACGCAGCTCAGAAAAACCTTTTTGAAATACATTTGAAACTTCAGCAATATCGACTAGCTCTAACTCCACATCATCCAATAATTGACGCGAATCACTCACCGCTGTTTCCAACTGAGCAGGTGAAGCCATGTCAGTCTTTGTGATAATCAAAAGCACTCGCTTGATTCCAAGCAGACTCAAAATTTTTGCATGCTGAACTGTTTGGGGCATCGGACCTTCATCAGCTGCCACCACCAGGAGTGCCATGTCCAAACCACCGACGCCAGCAAGCATGTTCTTTAAGAACTTCCCGTGACCAGGCACATCAATAAAACTAATTACGACATCTGTTTCTTTCTTGATTCCTTCGGCAGGCAATCGCAAATGCGCAAAGCCAAGGTCAGTAGTCATCTGACGCTGTTTCTCTTCCTTCAATCGATCTGGATCAATTCCTGTCAAAACTCTAAGGAGGCTCGTTTTGCCATGATCGACGTGACCTGCAGTCGACACTGTGAAATAAAGTGTCTCAGTTATTTTTTCTTGCTGTGTATTTGTCATCAATTAGATATGCGCCGTGTTGCTGTCAGTAAATGGTTTGAGCTAAGAGAATTCTAAACCCATTGTCTCAGGCAAACGTTGCCAAGCAAGCCATTTTGAAGCCCTACGAGGGTATCGAGTTACATAAATGTTGAATCTGAAAGACGCTCCGCCTACGCATTAGGTAGCTGGAATGTAGTAGTACGACAACCCCTGTAGAATCAGCGCAGTTGACCGAATCAGGATCAAATCAGCGAGGTTTTTTAGTGCTTCACCAAATCATCGACCCTATCTTGCAGATGATCAGGGATCAAGTAGCGAATTGGGGCTACATTGGCGTTTGCGTCATGATGGCAATCGAATCCGCAAACATTCCACTTCCAAGTGAAGCAATTATGCCAACTGCCGGCATTTTGGTTAACGAGGGAAAAATGGACTTGCACCTCTCTGCTCTAGCCGGAGCGGTTGGATGCGTAATTGGCTCCATACCTTCGTATTTTCTGGGGCTATATGGTGGAAGACCATTTCTTCAGAAATACGGCAAATGGTTTTTATTGAAAGAGAAAGATCTTGATACCGCAGATAAATGGGTCAAGAAATACGGCGACATCACATTCTTCATTTGCAGAATGTTGCCTGTTGTTAGAACATTCATTTCGTTTCCCGCGGGCGTCTTGAAAGCACCACTGGGAATGTTCCTCCTCTACACATTTATCGGATCATTGATCTGGTGCTACTTCCTCACATGGGTCGGCATTGAATTCGGCAAAAACATGGAAGTTTTCGTCGACCTCTGGCACAAATTCGACATTGCAATCGTTGTTGTCGGCTTGGTTTGCTTTGGTCTCTATCTCAAACACCACCTCAAGTCAGAATAGTTATTCGACGAATAAGTTAGATAGAAAACCCGCTTCTCGACTTGAACGAGGAGCGGGTTTTTGTTTGATGAGTCCGTCAACTAACTTTTGCGCGCAGCGAAGTCGATTGGAAGGCAGCAAAAGCTATAGATGCGCAAGCTGTTTTGCAGGCATTTCGGATTTGTTCAATTCCGACAACATTTTCTCGACTAAGTGCATTTGTCGCAAAGACATGAGCGTTTCCATTAAAGCG
>JACMKL010000293.1 GCA_014380105.1 Candidatus Melainabacteria bacterium | reverse complement strand
TCAAATTGTGAAGTCGCGCCTGTGCAGATCTTTGTTTCCATCAAACGGGTCTTCAATCGTCCCGTAAAATTCGCATTCATCAATTTCTCGAGAACAGCCATAGCGGCACTGTCTTGATCACTAATTGACGGCGCATGATAGGCAATTTGAAGTAATTCAGTTTTGCCTGGATAACGCATAATTACTCGCCTTTCAGCGTGTTGCTCAGGCTCATGCGCTCTAATTTGCGGAATCGGGGTGACAGATTTAGGAATTGCAGCAAAATGCTTCTTGATCAGAAGTAACGCATTTGCGGAACTAAAATCGCCTACCAGGACAAGAGATGCATTGTTCGGAACATAGAAACGATCATAGAAGCCTTTTGCATCTTCTGCTGTCAGTCCATCCACGTCAACGCGCCAACCTCTAGTCGGACTTCCGTAAGGATGATGCAAAAACGACACGCAACGAACTTCCGACGTCAGAAGTGCAGCTGGATCGCTCTGTTCTTCTTCAAATTCCTTATTGATATTGGCGACTTCGGCTTGAACTGCCGGTTTTGTAAAACGTGCAGACTGCATACGGACAGACTCAATACGCAAAGCCAGATCCAGCTTTGAAGGATGTAGAGTTTCGAAAAAGGCCGTGAAATCATCACTGGTAAAGCCATTAAATTGACCACCGTTGCGCACAATCGTCGCGCCAATTTCGCCCTTTCTAAAAGGACCGACTTCTTCAAAAAGCATGTGCTCAACCATGTGAGACAAGCCTGTACTGCCAGCTCTTTCATTGCGCGCACCGACGCGATACCACATTAGACAGGACACAACAGGCAAAGAATGCTCTTCAACTAGAACTATGCGAAGTCCATTTGGAAGTAAATATTCCTTCGGCTGTGGCGGACCTTTTTGACGGACAGGCGGCGCGACGGCTTGAGGCACAGCGACCGGGTTACTGGCGGCTGATGTCGCGGGAGAACGGAGTCCCGAATTTCCAGACGGCGCAGTTGCAGGTTTTGGAGCGACTGTTTGAGTGCCGCTTGGAGCAATTGTGGATCCGCTGCCAATAGAAGGCTCAAGAGGGTTGGCACCGGTGCTCGCAGGCTCAAGCGCCAAAACCGCAACCGGTGCTTGGATTAGCAAAATGAAAAACAAACTTACGAATGTCTGAATCGCCGAAATCATAGACTTCGAGCTTACGCTTCGACCAGATGAGCAAAACTTCACCTGCACAAATATGCCCCTCAAACTCAGTCGAGACAATGCATTTCTGCCTTCAAAAGCACAGAGAAACGCAACGTGCTTGACTTTACCACGCACACCCAAAGGTCAGCCTTAGCGCGCCCTGATAGTTATCTTTTCTTTCAATATTGTTGTGATGGAAAGTGGCAACAGTTAAACTATTCATCATCAAGACTGGAGACGTTCATGACGGCAGTCAGCACCGGTGTCTTAGACTCCGCGATGCGCGAAACGGGCAATGCCCAGCGCGCTGCGTTGAAGATTGTGCTGGCAGGCAACCCGAACGTAGGCAAATCTGTAATCTTCAATGCACTAACCGGTTTGAGCGCGGATGTTTCAAACTATCCTGGCACGACGATAGATATTGCCCGCGGCGCTCTCGGTCAGCACGAACTTATCGATACACCCGGCGTTTACGGTGTTTCAAGCTTTAACGATGAAGAGAGAGCAGCACGAAAGCTTATCGTCGAAGCAGACCTGGTTGTTAATGTCGTCTCCGCTCTCAGCCTGGAAAGAGATTTATTTCTATCCTTGCAATTGATTGAGATGGGCAAAACAATTTTGCTCGTGATCAATCAATGGGATGAAGCCAAACATCGAGGCTTGGTCATAAACACTGGTGCATTGTCTGAAAAACTCGGAGTGCCGGTCCTCACATGCGTGGCGGTCAAAAAAGAAGGCATCTCCGGTATCACAGCCAATTTCCATGCTGCAAAAACTGGAATTTGTGATCAAGAATTAGGCGAATTATTACGACCGCTTTTGAAAAGAAACATCGATCAAGCGCATGCCTTACTCATTTTGGAAGGCGATACTCCTTCAATAGAAAAGTTTGGCGAATCTGGCGCAGAAGATTGCCGCACTGAAATTTACCGTCAACGTCGCAGACGAGTTAACGAAATTTCGGAAACATGCGTCACTTCGCTCTCGATCAAGAAAACGTTTTCGACCAAACTGGGCAGATTACTTCTTCACCCAGTCGCTGGCACAGTAGCAGCCGCGTTTATTTGCTACCTGATTTTCTATCAATTACTTGGGGTATTTGTCGCAGGCAATATCGTGGAATTGACCGAAAAGAAAGGCATGAAGGTTTATTACGAACCTTTTGTGAGACGAATAGCGGCAACAACATTCCCATGTACTGTCACCATCGGCGACACTATCTACAAATTTCCTTCAGGCACTAATAGCGACTCGGTTGCCAATGCTGCACTATTAGAGAAGGCTTCTACGGTCACTGCCGATCAAGTTGAGTACAACTTCTGGAGCTATCCATCTGTAAGTGCAGTTCTCGGAAATTTGCTAGTTGGCGAATATGGATTGCTGACCCTCACAGTTACCTATTTGCTGGGTTTGCTTTTTCCTCTGGTGTTGGGATTTTACTTCGGGCTTTCATTGCTTGAAGATTCAGGCTATCTGCCACGATTAGCAGTTCTGGTTGATCGTGTCCTTAATAAAATCGGCTTGAATGGTCGGGCGATAATTCCACTAATTTTGGGACTTGGTTGCGTCACGATGGCGACTATCACGACCAGGCTCCTGAGCACAAAACGAGAGAAATTAATTGCAACAGCATTACTTGGTGTGGCAATTCCTTGCTCGGCTCAACTCGGTGTCGTATCCGGAACACTAGCTAAAATAGGCGGTCTTTATGCCTGGGCAATTTACGGAGCGATCGTGACTGGCATTCTTGCTGTCACAGGCTTAGCACTAAATGCGGTGCTGCCTGGAAAATCAGATGCCTTAATCATGGATTTGCCACCGATGCGAATTCCTCGTCTCGACAATGTCATGAAAAAGACCTGGTCAAAATCATGGAATTTCCTAAAGGAAGCCACTAAGCCATTTTTCATTGCCGGGTTCGCCGTAAGCGTTGCTCAAATGACCGGATTGCTCGGCATATTTGTCAATTTCCTGCAACCAATAACGGTGGCATGGCTGCATTTACCAAACGACCCGCGCATCGCCACAACTTTTGTATTAGGTATAGTGCGTAGAGACTTCGCGTCTTTCGGACTGACAGAAGTCTCGATGACGGCAGCCCAAGCGCTCACGGCAATGATCGTAATTACCTTATTCGTGCCGTGTATCGCGACAGTTGGCGTGATGACCAAAGAGCGTGGACCGAAAGTCGCTTTCACAATATGGTTCGGCTCATGGATTGCCGCTTTCATAATCGGTGGTGCACTTAGCTCTATTCTTCCGCCGGTATTCCATCTATTAGGTATGTAGAGAATCGCTATTTTCTCTTTCCTCAACATTGTGAAGAGCTAAAAGACGTTAAAAGCAGCCGCTGTTTAGAGCGTGATAGTATATGAATCGCTCGGACATAAAGTCCCGCAACGCTGTGGCAGGCGTCGCCAAGTGGTTAAGGCGCTGGTTTGTGGTACCAGTATACGGGGGTTCAATTCCCCTCGTCTGCCCCATATATTGAAGAAAACCGTCCAGTCTGGGCGGTTTTTCTCTTATCATCTCAAATTCCAGATTGTCAGCTAATCGGCGTTACGCGAGCCAGCTGCCGTTTTTGTGTCATCGTCCAGAAGCGCCGTATCGCGATTTTCGCCTTTCAGAATGCGACTTTGAGTTGGAGTGACAGTTACTAGTGCTCGACTTGAGGGCACTAACTCTGGGTGTCCACTGGCTTCCAAAAATTTGATAAAGCTGTTTCGATAGTTTGTTCCTGAAAACTCATCAATGGGAGTAAACGGTTCGATCCGCTCTTCCTCGCATTCGATTGTGTCTTCCAGTTCTACTGTTCCATCCTGACTGAAAACCCGACATTCGACAGTCGCTCGGACCAGACCATCTTCCAGAGGCTCAGACACGCTCATATCTTCCTGCTGAAACGATTGAACAATTCTCCCGGTCGCTTTACTGATGCGGATTCGGGTGGATTGAGAGAAAGAAGTAAGTGATCCTTTGTCAACTTTAAAAATCGTTTTACGCTGCGGAATCTGGTATTCAATATAAGGTCCTGCATCAACCTTGCGTACACGGAAAAACACTGGCTGCCAGACGCGACCCTTGGCGTCAGCCTGATATCCGGTGATCATATCGGCGCGAGTTTGGTAACTTTGACCGGATTTGCGAACAGTTTTTTCGCGGTGCCAAACGCCTGCAAACCACTTCGGTATACGTCGCCACTCTGTGATTTCTCCCTTCGTTTCCACCGCTTCGAGATTCATGCGCTGCCCTTCTCGCAAACCTGATTTGAGGGGAGCGAGTTTGTGACTGAATTCGACACCGGCTTGAAGTGGAGCCGCGCCAGCGCTGTTGATGAAGCCGAGACAAGAATAAATCAGAAAAGTAATAATGAATGTACGCGTTGCCAACTGATTCTCACATTCGAAAAAATATTCTAAATGTCATTATAGAACGTGTGCACCATATCTAATACCAAAATTATAAGCTGTGCGAGAGTTTAGAATTTTCCTGCCGTTAACATCTGTTTTTCGTCTGCCATCCACGTTTTCAGGATGTGCTATTCTTTCACATGTTTATTAATGTGTTTTCAACATCGTTTTGCGGAAACACCAGGAATGGAAGACTATGACCCAAGAACCTCAAACCGAACCCCGTTTGCCCACACTGGTCAACCAAACGACTGGCGAGCAGTATGTTCTAAATGATCCTTCCATATCTCTCGGCAGAGCTGATGACAATCAGGTAATTTTGCCTGACGATGGTTATGCCTCAGCCAACCACGCACGCATTTTCTGGGATCAGGGCAGCTGGTGGGTCGAAGACCTCGGCAGCAGCAACGGCACCGCCGTTAACGATCAATTACTCACCACGCCACATCAGTTGGCGCCCCTTGATGTTATCAAGGTTGGTCGGACAATTTTCCGCATCGAATAGATAGCAGCTTTAAAACTTTTATTGTCGCGCTTCAACTAACGCTGATTGTTCGGCTGATCCGTGCGAATCCAGAAAGCACCTTTTTCGTCGTAGCCTGGACTGACACTCGGCGCTGCCGGTTGTGCCTGATACGGATCGTAGGTTGGCTGCACCGTTGGTGGTGTGGTCACGCCCTTCCCGGCCTCGTAATGAAAGGCTCCACTAGAAGATGAACTATCATGCACGCCGGTGCCTTTCGGCGGGCGGCTCACTCCTTGATCATCCGCAGGTGGAACGCTGTCATCAGATGCGGTTGGTACTGTTTCTTGTTTTGGCGCAGGCGCTGGTGCAGGTGCCAAAAAGAACGATGCTGCAATCAGCAAAACGGCTATAACCGCAACCAAAATCATCATCATCTTGCTTTTCTTCTGCTTCAAGGCTTCAGGGCAATCTTGAGTCATAAACTTGCCGTCTTGGCGTTTGAACAAGGTGAATTTCTCGCGATTTTCACGCTTGAATATCATCGCTTCCGCTTCCGGCATTTC
>JACMKL010000292.1 GCA_014380105.1 Candidatus Melainabacteria bacterium | reverse complement strand
TGCGCTGTTGCAGGCGATTTTTCTGCAAAGCGGTTATGACTATCGAAGTTATAGCTTTCCTTCAATTCGGCGACGAATACACTCTTTCATTCGCCGCAATAAATTGAGCAGTGTCACTGAGTTAGCTGAGAAAGTTTTGACTAACCAAGCGCAACTGCATGCTTTATTGTTTAGTTTATCGATTCCGACCACTTACATGTTTCGAGACATCAATGTCTTCCGCGCAATCCGCGAAGAAATTGTTCCAATATTGCGCCAGAGCCCATTGATTAAAATCTGGAGTGCAGGCTGTTCTACAGGCGAGGAAGCTTATTCGTTAGCTATCTTGTTGAAAGAGGAGCACGCGTATGAGCGTACACTTCTATACGCAACTGACGTGAGCGAGCGCGCATTAGCCTCTGCCCAAAAGGCAATCTATCCGTTGCGCCGAATGCGCGATTATACTTCTGCCTACCAGTCTGCAGGCGGAAAGAGCGATTTCTCTGAATACTATTCAGCTGATCCGGAAAATGCCATTATGCATTCATTTTTAAAACAGAATATTGTGTTCGGACAACACAATCTCGTCACTGACTCGTCATTCAACGAATTCGATCTCATACTTTGTCGCAACGTGCTTATATACTTTAATAGAGATTTGCAGAATCAAGTTTTGCAGCTACTCTCCAATAGTTTGCGTCCTGGTGGCTTTTTGATCCTGGGTGATAAGGAAACTTTGAATATTTATCCATCCCATATTAAATACAAAGATTTTGATAGAGCCTTGCGAATTTATCAAAAACGAATGTAATTAGAATGCAAACGCCGAGCAAACTGCTCAGCCCAGAGTAGAACAAATTGACGAGTCGTGTAGACGACAACCTGACAAAATCAGAGCAATTGAATTTTATCAGCCGTGAAATTTTTGTCTGTTCAACTTTAAAAAACAAGTGTGAAATCAGTCTGGGGCTTAATCTGTCTCATCTGCGTTGGTTTTTCCGTAACCTGGACCTTGCTATGATGTCGGAGTTATGACCCTAACGGGCACATAAATGATGACAACGCGTCTTTTACATCAGGGACGTTATGCACTACGGGATGTTTTGATAGATTCAATGGACGGTATTAACAGAAAATTTTTGGTAATTGCGCAAGGTCTGCTGTTGGTCAGCGGTGCATTGACTGCTTCGCTACCAGTTTTCGGTGCCGATTCAAAGAAGACAGTGGCGGACTCCACAGAGCGTCCATTTGGATATCACCTTCAGCCGATCCTGGAAGCTATAAAAGCAAGTCCGGACCAGCGCAAGAAAATATCCGCAATCGTTGAAGAGTTGCGCCCCACCATTGAGCCTTTGCGAAAGAAATTCAAAGAAAAACAGACTATATTTTTGAATGGCATGGCAAAGGGTGTTGCAGCTGAGGATTTATTGGTTGCTCAAAGTGAGCTTGGTCAGATACGTTCTGAAATGAATGCTCAGTACATGATGATGAGACTGAAGGTAAGAAAATTACTTCAGGGTGATCAAATAACGGCTTACCAAAAATATGTGGACAATCAAGGTTGGACTCACGGAAAAGAAAAAGCCGCCGCTAAATAGTGCTTGAAGCTGTGTTAAATCAATATGATGGTGGCATATTTGCACCACCTCAAATTACAAAGTGACGCGCTGTATTCCGTTGCCGCCGCGTTTTTCGACTTCTTCTGTAGCTCCATCCGCTTGCATAATCAACTCTTCAGCTGGGAAGGTGTCACCGACAGAAGTGACAATACCCAGACTGACAGTGAAATTGATGTCGTGAAGGAGATCAAGTGTTGTGGTCTCTATTGCCGTGCGAATACGCTCTCCGAACTGGGCAGCCTGCTCGCTATCCGTCTCGGGCAATACAACAATAAAGCGTTCGTTCAAATAGCGACCAAGTAGATCAATGTCGCGTCTGATAATGGAATCGAATTTCTTACTTCCAGCAACTAAAATTTCGTTTTGAACAACCTCGGCAAAGCTACCAAAGCGGGTTTGGAGTGTTGAAAACGAGTCAATCGTAATGATCATAACTGAGGTAGTGTGACCGTATCGACCGGCTCGCTTCAACTCAGACCGCAAGCGGTTGAGGACGTAGCGGAATTTATAGACAGGCAAAGTTTGATCGAATAAGGCCTTGTGCTCAAGGTCTTCGTCCGTCATGGTTGCGCATTCGCATTGTCTTTGAGAGGCTGGGGCTTGAGGGTATTGAGGGGCTTGAGCGGCTGGAGCGATTTGCTGCGATGGCGCTGGCGATGAAGCAAGCTGAGCATAATTAGGCTGTGCATAGCCAGGCTCGCTGGGTTTCAGAGGTGCCAATGCCGCCTGCTGTTGCTTCGCTTTTACTAATTCCAGGGCGCGCATCGCCGCCTCTGAATTGCCGTGAATAGTATTGCGGACGTTCGAAACCTGTCTGTGAAACAGGTTGTCCTTAATAACCCACTCGTTGTGTTCTTCTTTGCTCATTGCTCTTACTTTAGTGTGATGAGGCTAAATTACGGATTTTAATACGGATTTTGATCCGCATCTTATTTATACCCAGATTTGTAAAATCAAGCTAGTTTTATTGGCGCAGCTGTCTTTCTTGGTGGTTACGGTGAAGATGAAAAACATGTTTTGACGACTGGGCGCCTGGAAAGTTTCACTTGCGATGGGCTCTGTACCAGGTATTGCAGAGGATTCTTTTTTTTGCGAACTTGGTTTCTAATCGGAAATCAAAACTGATAAAGGTTATTGAAGTTACTGACGTAATGAAAAAGGGCAGTTGTGTCATACAACGGCCCTAGTCAAAATTTTAGGAGTAAAGACTACTTTCTCAGGCTGAGCATCTTCTCTCTATGGATCGCCCGTGCTGGTCTATTCGCGACAACTGAGACGGTTGCTGGAATTCCATGAGGTTTTTCACGAACAAGAGCTTCATTTATTCTGCCGACCAAACGGATTTTTTGAAGGCCTTTCAAAACCAGATAGGAAGGATCAATCTCCCAACGTTTCAAGCCCATCTGGCTTGAGCCAGGACAGGCGTGATGATTGTTATGCCATCCATCACCGACACATACCACAGCCATCCACCAGACGTTTACGCTATTATCGCTGGTTGCGTAGTTTTTATATCCAAGTTTTTGAATGTGGCAAATGATATTGAGAATCAACGGTGCGTTTAGGGCTAAGTAGCCGGCAAGCAGGCTCGCGCCAGCCACTACAGGCCCAAAAGCAGCCCATAAAGCTACTCTGAAAAGCAAACTGATGCCTACACACCGCGCGTAGCCGATTCGCCAATTTCCGCCTGTTTCCAAAAAACGGTAAACAGGGTCTTTTAAAAGATCTCTGCTTTGCGTGAGCGGATTGATGTGGGCTGGATATTCAAACTTTCGAAAGAATGCATACGCTGAGAAAAAGCCGTTTGAAGGCGTGTGTGGGTCTTCTGGCTGATCCGAATAGCGATGGTGTGCACGATGAATCGTCGCCCACCAGACCGGAGAGCCGTGAAAAGCTAAATACGCTCCAAACACGAAAAAATATTCCACTGCTTTCGGGCAAGAGAAAGCTCTATGCGACAAGAGCCGATGCAGTCCAATCGTGACGCCGAAAATATGCCATAAGTAGAAGACAACCGTCAGGCCGACGAAAAGGGCTACCGAGTCCATGTGGCCTACCTCGTACATTCAAAGTTGATCGAACTGCGACGAGTATAGTCTCACGAGGTACATGGAAATTGCATCGCAAAGAAAAACTGCGAGCCCTTAGCGTAATATCATTTTTAGGTCTAGTCTTTTCTTGATCCCGCTGGTTGTTTTGCACCATGATGGACGCTGTTGTTTCTGCCAAACTGACGCACTTTCTCAGTGCCTAGCTTTTCTAGATTGGCAAGCACTGGCGCTTCTAAGCCATTGGTACTCTCGGAATCAGTAACCTTCCGAACTTCGCGTTCGAGACTGAAGCGGTCGTTGACATTGGTCGCTAATTTCAGGATTGATAGCGATTTTATCGTGAGCCATGACACATCAAATTCATACCAACGGAACCCGTTGCGTGCGCAACCTGGATAGGCGTGGTGGTTGTTGTGCCAATTCTCGCCCAACATCATCAATGTGAGTATTGGCACGTTTGTGCTGTCATCGGATGTGTCGTAGTTTTTGTAGCCGAGATAGGGCTTATGGCAAAGCAAGTTGACCATAAAAGGCACTTGTTGGACGGTCAGACCGGCGGCAAGACTCAGTGCTGCAACTTCCCAGCCAAACAATGCCCAGAGAATCAAGCGTGAACCAAAACCAATTGCTGTGTTGGTGAGGTGGGAAGCATGCCAGTTGTTGTTTCTCTCGAGGAGTCGATACAACGGATCGTTCACCAAATCTGGTGCCTGAAGTTTTGGATTCAAGTGCTCTGGATAATGTTTTCCAAAAATCCAGCCTAAGTAAGCGCGAGTATTGCCAAAGCGCGGACTGTGCGGATCTAGCTCAGTTTCGGTGTATCTGTGATGAGCTCTGTGCAAAGTTGCCCACCAGATTGGCGAACTTTCGAATGCAAGGTAACCAGCAGTCACGAAAAAATATTCGACTAATTTCGGGCATTTAAAACTGCGGTGAGCAAGAAGACGGTGATAGCCGACCGTCACTCCAAGCAAGTGATAAACGTAGAATGCAACGAACAGCAAAACAGCTTCAGTCATTGATACCCCTGTAGGAACTGGCGAAACACGCGAATGTCCTGAATCTTTATCACGAAGAAGTTTGCAGCGCTCATGTGCTTGAGCTTTTAAACGACTGCGACGAGTATAGTCTTATGAGTATACTTCGATGCCACTTCGTGAAGAAATCTGGTGCAGCCTTAGCAAAATCTCACATTGTTAGGGCCGAGATTTGATAAGGCGTACTTACTATCACTCTACTGGTTTTTCGCAGATATGCCAATTTCGTTGGGCAATCTAAAGAAAAAATGAAAACGAATAGTTTGTCAGCGTGGGCACTGGGCGCGTAGCTGACATTTTGATACCAGATGTGGTGTCTCATCCCTATTCGCTTTGTCGTCAGTCAGGGCTGGAATCGCGCGAGGTAATCCGAAAAAACGAAGTAATTATAATGACCATTTGATCATCTCTCAGTCCGTCAACCGCACTGTGTTGGGGTTCTCGGACATTAGCTCGGCTGGAGGCGAGCTACCGCGATGATAAAGTGGCAATACTTGATTACCGTTTGTTCATCAAGCATGCAAAACTCTGTACTGGTAAGCCTTCATGTCAAAACGACCACTGAATAATGCGTTGACACTTGTAGCCACATCTATCGCTCTCTTCGCGACAAATTGCCCGGTTTTCGCTGAAATTGCAGGTAAAGTCGAAGAACAATCACTGACCGGGCGTACAGTAGAACAAATATTGCGCGGCAATGTAGAGCAACGTACATTGCCATCTGAAACTGGGGTTTCTAGCGGCGTTCGACTTTTGAATGGTTCTATAAAGGATGACGCAGCCCTTAATGCTTCTCTAAGATTACTGCCATCCGGTGTCGAGAAAAATGGCGGATTAAATGGTGGCGTTAATGGTCAGGGCATAGGCGGAAAAGTTGATCAGTTTGCAGGCAACACACCATACTTGCCTGGTCAAGCAGTGCCCGCTTCGCGTCCCAACAGCCCACTCAATCCAGTTGGAGGTTGGACCACTCACCAAATTCCGCCGATTTCCAGTTATGTCCTGACTCCGCGCAATGGTGTAATGACTTGGGCGCCCGGTTTTTCTGTTACTCCAGGTGCCACGACCACGGTTTACACACAAATTCCGCCGCAGTTTAGTGGCAGTCACGCTCAAACGCGCGAAGGCGTCACTTCTTTCTCACCTGGATACAACGTTCAGCACTTAGCCAGCTCCGCTCACGGAAATATTTCTGGTCGTGGGGTGATGACTTTTGGTGCGGGCTATGGAGTTGAGCCAATTAATGGACCAAAAAGCTTGCCTATTCCCAGTCCGATTTCAAAAGAAGGGGTAACTGCGTATGCTCCTGGTTACGAAGTTAAGAAGGTAGTCGAAACGCGTAGTTCGATATCGTCCTATACTCCCGGCGGAAATTTGTCGCATACCACCTCGCGTGACGGTGTCGTCTGCTGGTCTCCGGGTTATGAAGTCTCGATCATGGTGCCAGGCTTCAATAAGCAAACACTGGGCGGACAGTGGACTGCGCCAACGAATCCAGCGCTGCGCGCCACTGAAGGAAAGCTGCACGTTGGTGGTGGTGAATTCGCCGAGCCCGTGATTGCCGCTCAAGAACCACAGGCATTACAGGCAACAGCTATGCTGATGCCGCAATTACGTGCCGTTGCTGCAACATCCTGGAATGACTGGTATTCGCGAGTCGCCGGCGCAATCTATAGTCGTTGGCAAAATGTCGAGGTTGGTCCGGGTAATGCCACAGTGCGTGTGACCGTCACAAAAAATCGCGACGTGTCTTGCCAGGTTGAGGAGTTTACACCCGCCGATGGTGTCGACCGCAATGTTGCTTCCGAAACGATGTTTAGAGAATCAGCACTCAATGCAGTCAATCTTGTGCAGCAATACGAAATTCCAAAATTCCCTGCTAATGCCGATTTGCCTCGTGTCACGTTCGACCTGGTCATGAAACGAAATGTAGACACACCAGCGGGGTTTGACGTCGCAGGCGTGAATAAAAAAGAAAGCGTTTTGCAAAAGGAAGCGAAGAAAAAGTAGTCCTAATAAATAGAGAAGCCAAAACACCTAAGAATCATTGTGAAGTACTTTGGAGTCGTTGTGGTACTACCAGGAGTGCCTGGGATACCTGGAGTTTAGATAATTCCGACCAGTACTGTTATGTTGATTGAAAGTCCCAGCCCTTAGTTTTGCCAGTAACATGGGTAAATAGACACTAGGCGGACATCTCCGACGGAGTTTAGGGTATTTGTATGGAAGCTGCACCCAGGCAAGCAGACGAGTTGGTCGGAACAACTTTCTGCGAACGCTACAAAATAATTGATGTTCTTGGCGGCGGCGGTATGGGCAAGGTCTATCACGCCCAGCATTTGCTTATGCAGCGCCCGGTCGCCATCAAAATATTGCATGCAAAGCTATCTAACAGTGTCGCCGCTCTCAAAAGATTTCGCGTGGAAGCGCAATTCGCCAGCTCACTTTCCCATCCCAATATTCTCAGCATTCACGATTTCGGAGTTTCCGGCGAAGGCAATCCCTATATGGTTATGGATTATCTCGAAGGCGAGAATTTGACCACACTGCTTGAGAGCAAGACTCGACTTTCGGCGGTTCGCGCGATCAATATATTCACTCAAATATGTTCTGCTCTTGGTCATGCGCATGCCAAAGGAATTATTCATCGTGATGTAAAACCAAGCAACATCATGCTTGTACCCTTTGAAAATCGCCGTGATTTTGTCAAAATCGTCGATTTTGGAATAGCCAAATTCCTCGATTCCGAAGGTGCAGGTGTTGAGCAACTCACCCGCACCGGGGAAATTTTCGGAAGTCCTTTATATATGAGTCCGGAACAGTGTCGTGGTAAAGAGCTTGATACGCGTGCCGATATTTATTCGCTTGGCGCTGTCATGTATCTAGCGCTCACCGGCAAGCCCATTTTCTCAACCAGTGCCGCCCTCGAAACTATGTTCAAGCATGTGCAAGAAATGCCGGCGACATTTAGCCAGGTCTCCCCTGATGCTGATATTCCCGCCACTCTGGAGACTGTTGTTTTCAGGTGTTTAGAGAAGGAGCCCGACAGACGTTATCAACGCATGGCAGACGTCAAAGAGGCTCTCGAATCCGTTTTGCCAGCTCCCGGTGTTTCACAACCAATTCAACCAATGGTCGTCACTGCGGGCACAGCAAATGCTCTGGCGGAGTCGAGCATAGATACGAAGACTTCTGTTCAGGAGCAAACCGTAGTCGAGCAAGCGCTGGAAATTGAAGCTCCCGCTCAGCCCTCTCTGCCGGAGATGAGCTCTCAATCCAATATTTATGGTCAGGTAAAAATCGCAATTATAAGTGGTGTGATTATTTTGTTTGTTGCAATTGGCGCGTTGGTCATGAACACGCTCTCTCCTAAAACTCCAAATGCAGGTGCACTGCGATTGTATAAGCCTTTAGTGCCGGTGATTGTTCCTGGAGCGTCACCATTGGTAGTGCCACCGCTTAAGGTGCCTGTTAAACCAGAACTTTCTATTCCTCCGCAATCAGGCGAAATCGATATTGCTCCTCAACGTACGTTTAGAAAATCTAAAAAGGCAGTGCTTCGAGTAAAACGTCTTCCTACATATCAGAACCGCAAGACAGCAAAATCATCACCTCGGCCGACTGGATTGAAGCGATTGAAGAATTCCATCAGAAACTTTTTAAATCGACTCTAGGAAGTTGTTGCTTGCGTAATTCGTAATTTCCTTGAGACCGGATTTGCTGCTACATAAATCCGGAGCTTCGTAATTTCTGTAATGCGTAAGTTTCTTCTTGATCATGCGCTCTGCCTGCGCGTTCTGATTGGTTGCTAATCTTCAGCTCTTCAATAATTTGCTCTACATTGGTTGCGCCTGATTCAACTGCGCCGGTGCAGGGTGCGCATCCCAGACTGCGATAACGCTTACCATCTCTTGCAAAATACAGTGGAATTACTTCTATGGATTCCTGAAGAATGTATTCCCAAACATTCAGCTCTGTCCAATGAAGAATTGGATGTACTCTCAGATGAACATCCTTTGGCCCGTGGAGATTGTAATAATTCCAAATTTCGGCAGGTTGGTCTTTGTACGCCCATGCACCAGAAGAAGAACGTGGCGAGACAATTCTCTCCTTGCCTCTGGAGCCTTCCTCGTCTCTTCTTATGCCGACCATAAGTCCTTGTATTTTGTGCTCAGCAACTGTTTCTTGAAGAGCCTGAGTCTTCAAGGCACCACAACATACTAATCTGCCCATCTGCGGACCCATTCCTTCTGATAGGGCTTTGCGATTTTGCCCAACGATCAGTCTTAGCTTATTCCGCTGCACGTAATCATCTCGCCAAGCAATCATTTCATCCGGTTCATAGCTTTCATCGATGTGGACAAGCGGAACAGGACAATGACCTAGAAACGCTTTCTTGACCAAGTGCAGTAATATTGTTGAGTCCTTACCCATCGACCAGAGTAACGCCAGATTTTTGATTTTGGCGTAGGCCTCTCGAATGATGAAAATGCTCTCGTTCTCCAGATCCGTTAGGTGATCAGTCACTGCAATTCCTCCAAAGGCTCATTAGGAAATTTGCAACTTAAGGGTTGCACCGATGACATTCGCCAGGATCGACATATTCAATTCCATCTGCTCGCTCCCGTTGTTCTTTGAATTTGCATTTAGCGCATGAGCTGATTTCCAGTTTTGCTGTGTCCGATGGATGGCTACAGACCACGCATGGCAGACCAGGAACGCTATCAGTTAATCCCCAGCCAGGGCAATTGCATTCAGGGCAAGACTTTTGTAGACGGCGCCCCAACTTAATTGCAAGTTTGCGAATGACTCTCAGTCTTGTCGGGTTCATGTGCGCACGCATGTCTGTCTCAACATATGCCATACCATCGCTTGATTCTAATTTGCACTTTTCGATTGCTCTCTCAAGCTCGTTGAAATTTTGCAACCCTTTAAAAATGACCATGTTGGTTTGTCTAGATAAAATAATTTGGGTAGCTTTTGCAAAGATTGATGAGCGATGCATATTTGGCCGCACGATCAAACCATGTGACGGAAATTTGACTTTGACGAAAAAATCTTGAAGTTCAGATGCTTTTGAAGCACTTTGACCGTTGTAGTTTGTCTCTGTTGAGACAATTTGCTCTGTAATTTGAAAACCGCGCTCGTCGTCTATGAAGGTCATGAACTCTTGGGTTCCTGGGATTAATGTCAGAAATGGATGCGGTCCAAAACTGCCCTCACTTGAGAGTCCGAGGGGTAAATTCAGTTCTCTCATACCCAAGCGTGCTTTCGTCACAGACGTTTCAATTGCGGTGCCTTTCCTTCTGATCTCACCTGTAAATGTGCCGAGCAAATCAGTATCTACGTTTGATGCGCATCTTGTCTCCAGACCCAGCGCTGCCCGGAAGGGAAGAGCAATAGCCTTTTCCTTGCAGTGCTTCGTGGTTAAGGCGACTTGTCTGTGGTCGTATGCTCGATTACTTGCATGCATATTGTCAGCCTTGTTATTGCAAGTTCATCGACGATACCATTGGACGGTCATCGTGTCTGACGGACAACTCTTTCTCTTGCTTTAGATGCCGCCATTGCTCAATTCCGTCAGCTTGATAAAACTCTTCATCTGTTGGATCTAAAGCAATTAACCTTAGCCAGCGGTTCACAATCAACTGTGAAACGTCCTGGTGCTTAGAGAGAATTGCATCGATTGATTTAAGTGGTGCTCGAATAATTGCTAACAGTCTCATCGGCTCATGCGCTCTTAATCCTTCCTGTGACATTACTGATTGCGCTGGCAGCCCGATTCTGAGATCGCTCGCGGCGCCTTGCATAACGCCAAAGTCTCCAACGACATTATGAGTGACCTTGCTACCGCTGCCAAAGACATCGTTGTCAACCGTTGATAGGTAGTACTGCATGTTGATCCACTGCGCCACTACTAGTGGTGCGGTCATTATAAGCTCCAGAATTTTGTCCTCAGAATCCTGATTGCAATCGTAAGAATTGAGGAAAGTTCGTCCTCCTAAATTTATATTCTTAGTCAGACTGCGCGGTGCTGCAATAAAGGCAGCGTTTCCTGACAATCCCCATTCAGGTGCCACTTGCGCCCAGTCACATGATCTTTCCAGGGGGTCATTTAAACTTTCGACGATGCTTTTGGGAAGTGCTTCTTTTCGCTCATCCCTGACCAAAGCTCCAACTCTTATTAAATCGGATCTTAATGAATCTAGAAGTTCTTTGTGAGAGTTTGGAATTTCTTGCACATCAAAGAATTTAAAAGTATCTGTCGTCGTATTGTGCTCGGCAGCAACAAAAATGGTTTGCTCCGGCACTGCCAATCCTCTCTGTAAAAGACCAGCTCTTACAAGTTTATCGTTGAGGATGCTCACGGCAAGCCGAGCACTGGCGCCGCCCGGGTTCCCACCACAAGCACCGCAGTCAAGGGCAGCTCCATAGGGATTGTTGCGAGAGAGACCGCTATGACCGCACATTACAACGATACGAGCAAAATCTTTTGTGATACCGATTGCTTTGAGATTTGCTTCTGCCATCGCTATTTTGTCGTCTATCGAAAAAGCTGACGAATCGATTTCGGTATGATTATCTCCGCAAAGTTGCCGTTCAAGGCCCTCAGAGACCCTCTGGTATTGCCGGGGGAAAAAGGTCCTACCGGCTAACGGCAATGCAGATGCTAATCCAAAATTTTCAACTAAACCAAAAGCTCCGATGAGACTACTCTTTAGTCGCTTGCGAAGCTGAACGGCTGAAGCGTGAAGTGCCTGCACTCCAATACGACGCTTACATGAGTCATTTTTATCTACTTCTTTCACAAGCTTGTCTGGTGATAGAAGCACCGGACATAAATCTAATGATAAAGCACTACCAATGCTTTGGAATCGCATCGCGAAGCCGAAAAATCCAGCAAAACCGTAGGTCTCGTATAAACCCATTTTCTCTAGATTTCTGCGCACAGGTTCTGAGCGAACATCGATACAAAAGACCAACTGACAGAGTGCCTTTTCTACTTCCGGTGTTTTGTCGCGCTGGGAGTTGTGAAGTTCTTTGAGCAGCCAGTTGCGGTAATTCAATTCATAGGCGTCCTGCCAGACAGCTACATAACTCGCTGATTTTGAAAGCTCAGCATCGGTTGAGTCGACAGCAAATTCTCCAGTCGGTGATACAAGGGATTTCCATGGCTTTTCATCAAAGTTGTAAAAACGCTCATAGATTGGTTGCGCGAAATGCAATTCGTAAAACAGTCTGATTGCGAGATAATCTATCAGGACTTCATTGTCGCCACTGGACTGACGCCACTTAAAGTGACTGGCCCAGCCAGGTAGTTGTGCTAAATGCCGAGTCAAGTACGCGACAACGTCTTCCTCTTCAATTCCTATTGCATCCAGCATGAATTCAAGTGCTGACGTAGAATTATGGGGCAAAGTGGCTAGGAATTTTCTCCAATTTCTTGATCCGTGAATCGTCAAAGAATAGTCTACAGGTACTAATTTTTTCCAGGACGTGAATAAACTATTTTGATTGCTGAGACTCCACTGCGCTTGAGTGCTGTCGAGAAAAGCTGCGCACCACTTGATCATCTGTCTATTTATGTTGGTAACTATTTTCGACCCGTGTTTATCGTCTAGAAATTCCGATAAAGTTGAGCAAGAACTGTAGGACGATTCGATTTCAAAATTTTCAGACACTTTACGCTTGTCGCTGAAGGCCTCTTGCAAGTCACCTGGATTGATTCTTCCTGACTCGTACATGGCACGATACTCAGTGAGGTTTAAAAAACCACGAGCTCCAAACAGCTCTGTGGATATCTGCATAGCATCTTCAAAAGGCATGTTTTCAAAGCCCTTTAGCGGATTGCATGCAATGAAATTTGTAAGTGGCCAAAAAGAGTTGATGCACTGTGCTGCTGCCTCCACCTTCTGATGCAAGCTCATCTCTATGCTGTTCGAGGTTAATTTCATCAATTCTTCCTTCGATTTATGTATCCGCTTTTAATATCTTTCTGCTTCTCATACGACTTTTCAAATCTATTTGATTCTTGAATGCAGTGGCAATTTCATCTGTGTAAAAACTGTTTAAAACAAGAACGTAAATCGCCCGCCCAATGCCGGTTTTTTTGAGCAGATACAAAACAAGACTGATGATTGAAAAGGCAAAGATGCTTCCAATTAAGAGTCCTGAATTCGTGGGCGATGCAGCAAGACTCGCATCTAATTTGTGAGCAACAATGCCAGAAAGAATTACCGTGAAATAGAGAGCGAGTCCGCTGCTTACAAAGAGTATTAGGTCTGTCCGCTTTGCAGAATTCATGGTGCAGCCGATTGCAGTCATAGATAGAACTCCAGAAATTGCAGTCCCGGAATTATTAGGGTCATTCAGATACAACCATGAGCACACAGAAGTCGCCATCAAAAGAGCGA
>JACMKL010000291.1 GCA_014380105.1 Candidatus Melainabacteria bacterium | reverse complement strand
CTGCCGCAGGTGAACCATACGTCGCTAAAGATTTCTCGGCATTGTCCGGTAAGTTAGACGGACTGTCAGCTAGTCAGATCGACCAGCACATCAAGCTCTACAAAGGTTATGTCGGCAAATCCAATGAACTGCGCGGCAAACTCAAAGATGTTGAACTTACTTCAGCAAACGCCTCTTATTCAGCTGTGCGCGAAATGTTGGTTGAGCAGAGTTTTGCAGTCAATGGCGTTATCTATCACGAATTCTATTTCGGAAATCTCGGTGGCAAAGGTGGCGAACCTACTGGCGATTTGAAATCTGCAATCGAAGAGCGTTGGGGAAGCGTCGCCAAATTCAACGATTTCTTGAAGGCAGCCGGTAAGAGTTCTCGTGGTTGGGTCGTAATTGGACACAACACACGCGGTGGTTTTATCGATTCTTTCGCACTAGATTCTCATAATGTTGGCTCTCCAGCTGGCTTTGTGCCACTTCTAGTTCTGGACGTTTACGAGCATGCTTACATGATCGATTACGGAACAGAACGTCCGAAATACCTCGATGTGTTTATGAAAAACTTGGACTGGAATGTCGTCGCCAAACGCTTCGAAATTGCCAGAAAACATCCAAGTGGAGCCGATACGACTATCTAAGTAGTATCGAATTTCTAAATGTCTTTAGCAGGCGCTCTTCAAAAAAGAGCGCCTGTTTTTACGAAGATTTCTATTCGATGTTGCGCAGCCCATAGCCCACGCCGTGCACGTTTCGAATGATCGATGGCTCACCGTCACTATCTAATTTTTTGCGCAATCGCTTGATGCAAGTTGTGAGCGCATCAACAGTGGCGTCCGATTCATTTGACCAGACTCGATTGAGCAGAGCCTCAGCAGGAAAGACGGTGCCTGGATTGCGCAATAAAAATTCCAGAAGCGCAAATTCCCGCGGCACCAGTTTTATTTCTTCCCCCGCCTTTTTGACGACGAATGCGGCTCTGTCTAATTCGATGTCGCCGCAGACGAGCGATTTTGTCAATTGTCCGCCCACACGTCTCATTAAAGCGCGGATTCGGGCAGTCAGTTCTTTGGCGTGAAATGGCTTGGTCAGGTAATCGTCAGCGCCTGCATCAAAACCAATTTCTTTATCGTCAATTGTGGTGCGTCCAGTCAATATGAGAACCGGCGTTTTTTTACCTGCTGCGCGAAACTGTTTTAAAATTTCCATCCCGCCAATCACGGGTAGTTCGAGATCCAGAATAATCAAATCATATTCGTAGACTTTCAGTCGTTCAATTGCTTCTTGTCCGTCGTTGACGATTTCGGATTCGTGTCGTTCGAGTTTGAGCCAATCTCTCACTAATTTTGAGAGCTGAACATCATCTTCGACAATCAGAATTTTTGCCACGATCTTCTCACTTGTTTAGTCATCAACATGATATCGCGAAAATAACTCAGGATAGTTCTTCTGGCGCGACACTCTTTTCTAAATGTTGTTCTGTAAGAGGAAGGGTGAAATAAAATTTGCTACCCTTGCCTTCTTCCGACTCGACGTTAATTGAGCCACCATGCAATTCTACAATTGCTTTTGAAATGGCTAGACCAAGTCCTGATCCTTTCTTGTTGGCAGCGTCAGCTTTTTTGACTTGCTTAAATCTCTCAAAAATTGACTGCCGCATCGACTCCGGAACACCTCGGCCTTCGTCAATGATAGCAATCGTTGCAAATTTTCCATTCTTTGACGAAGTTACGTTGATGGTTGTGTCTTTGGGAGAAAACTTTATGGAATTGGCGAGCAGATTAATCAAAACTTGAATAATTCGCTCTTTGTCAACCATTACCAGTGCTTCCGTGACGCCTGACGTATCGATTTTTATTGACTTATTGCGGGCTGTATTTTCAACGACAGCGATTGATGGTTTGAGTAATTCGAATACATCAATGGACTCTAATTCGAGGTCCATTCGACCGGCTTCCATGCGCTCCAGGTCAAGCAAATCATTGACCAGTCCAATCAACCTATCCACTGAATTTTGAGCACCATTGATACTGTCTAGACCATCATCATTGATTGGTCCGTAGGCTCCGGCAGCGAGAAGTGAATGCACCATTTGAATAGATGTTAGTGGCGTGCGCAAATCGTGACTGACCATCGCTACAAAATCTTGCTTCATCTGGTCAATTTGTTTTCGCTCAGTTATATCGTGCACCACGCACATCAGCGACTTTTCTTGATCCGACCAAACGACAGACCACTCACAGTCTCTTTCTCGTTGATCGTTGGTAACAATGCGATTAGTGAAGGCTGCTTGTCCTTTTTTACTGACAATATTTTCAATTTGACTAACTGTGGATTCTGCATCATCATCGAGAAGAAGTTGGTCTAATTTTCTGCCGATCAAATCATCTGGTTCGTAGCCCCAATGTTTTTTGACTGCAGGGTTTACGGCTGTAAATCGACGATCTTTGTCGAGCGAGCAAATGATGTCAGCTGCACTCATCAGGACGGCATGTTCCTTCCTTCGAAGCGATGCAAGTGCTTCAGCCATTTTGTGAAAGGTCCTATCTAAGTGACCCAGTTCATCGTCGCCACCAATCTCATTTGAAAGTGGTTTTTCAGCAGCAAGTTTATATGTGTTATCTAGTAAGACTTTTAATCGCGCGGAAGTGCCGCGATTGAAATAGAGGGCAAGTGAAACTGCCAGCAGAATATTGAACGCCATAGCTGCATAAAGTAGCAGCTGAATTTGCTCTCGGTACACAGCCTGAGCCTGTTTTCGCTCTAATTGCTCGGCTTCCTGCTCTTCCACCAGATGGTCGATTGCTTGGAAAACTTCGTCCATCAGGCGATTTACTTTGATCATCTCCATACCGGCTGCCATTTTGTTGCCGATATCTACCATTGTTTTTGCATTATCAAAATAACTGTCGCCGACTTCAAAGGCGCGATAAATTTTGTCCCAGGATTCTTTCTCGTGTGGAACATCTGCGACCAATTTTGTGATCACATCCTTTTCTCTATAGGAGCGCTTCTTCGCATTATCTGCTCGCTTTCGGAAATTTTCTTTGCTAGTAAAATGCGACACGATTAGTGACGAACTGCGCTCCAACACCAATCGCAGGAGCAAATTTAAGTGTGCAGCCACATCGCGCGCGTGAGCTTCTCTTGCTCTTTCATGATCGACTTGATGGAGCAATACCGCAAATACACCTACAAAGCCAAGTTCGAATGCGAGTGGAACCGCAACGAGAATAAGAGCTTTCTTGCTTAAGGTAAGTGCCATTTAGTCTCTGCGGATTTTAGGAAAGAGGCCAAATCTATCATTGCATCAATTTAAATTGGAGTTGCCCACAAAAAGCCAATAATTTGCCCATAGCTCGCCAATGACAACCTTTAGAGTGCTCATTACGAAACGACCGATGCGATCTTGAGGTTCCGGCATGATTTTCAGAATCCTTCTCCCCCTTACTATTTTGGTTTTCTCTTTCCTCTCCTGTGTATCACCCTCCGAGGCACAGAACTCAGGAAGTCGCCGCGCTCCTTCAATTTCCTATGCTCAAGCCAGACCTCGCCAGGTAGGCGGATATGCCCTGCCTGCAGTCCCAAACTCTGGCTACGGCAGACTCGTTGCACAAGTTGATGCCGGAGTCGGCGGCTATGTAAACGGCTTGCCACCAACTCGCACCGACAGTTTCGTCAAGGAAGCTAAAGGTCACGCAGCTCACATTTATGGCGATGAGGGAGTTAACGGTTTACCTCCTTATATGGGCTTCAGTAGAGTTCACCGAATCAACACAGGCATCATGGACGACCGAGACAAAGGTCTGACGACTGGTCATGGCAGCTATTTGCCTGAAGCCTGGGGCGCTGATGAATTTACGGGCAATGAATGGTCGCAATCTGGTTCAACTGGCGCAACCTCGGCATCAGGATTTACATACGGCGAGCCGAATACCGTTGGCGGACAAAATGGCTCAAATTTGCCACCTGCACCAGGACCTGGCTTTCAACCGGCATATACTTGCGAAGGATTTGTGGGCTGGTACAGTCCTGAGGAGGTGGCACTTTCTCAAACCGACTTCCCTGCCGCCTTTGACGCCTTTGTACACAGCGATCGCTACACTGGTAGCCGCTTAAATGCCGATTTGATATTGCGTCTTCAAATGGGTCGTCCGGGATTCTAGTCGGGGAGCGGGTTTTGGGCGTTTCGGCGATATGCCCGCGAGACCCTTCCAATCAGGAATGTTATACCGTTAACGGCAACGCCAGCTGAGGCGGGAGGTGCGGAGTGAAATCCCAAAACCCTAACAGGGTCAGGATTTATATAGATTTCGCAGTCCTGGTCTCCAAATGCGATCAGATTGCAGGTTAGTGCTGTCGCTAAATTGACTCACGCCACCAATCAATGGTTTTTGAGCTAATTTCCTAAGAGCAGGGTCTTCTATGCGCGCAACGATGGCCTTAGAGAATGCACCCGTGCTAATTACCAAAAATGGTCGGTCATGAAATAGAGCCACTTTCGTCGACATAGTTTCAGTAATACCTAGTTGGTTGTGACATTGTGCGAGATATTCGTACACCTGACAAAAATACTTTTCTCTGTCCGTCCACTGCGCGGAGCACAGGATTTGCTCAAAGAGTGGCTTCAAGACAACTGCCACATTCAATTGTTTGAATGCGGTCCCAAACCATTTTGGGTAGGGTGCATACGTCTTCTCCATAAGAAAACTCAACTGCATCAGGTCTCTTACAAGCCGGGCTGCAATGATTGCTGAACCGATTTCATCTCCCACTGAGCCTGCTCGGCCCATCAAGTGCTCCTCTTGTTCTATTCGAGACCACTGAGAGGCAAGTAAATATAGCCAGAGGTCGTGAGGGTAATAGCTAAATTTTTGACGATGAAATTCAAGTCGTGCTTCGTCGTGAAAGATCCGACCGGAGACAATTGAGCGAAGTTTTTGCTCGGGAAAAGATAGCCAGTCAGCTGCTTCAATTTCTTTTCTTATATCCAGACCGAGATACATCTCGAAGAAATGCTCAACGGTTTCTACAGTTATGCGATGATTAATCGGACCTGTTTCCGCATAATCTAAAATCTGAACGCCATTCTCATTTTCATCGGCGTCAGAAAAACTGGTTGGAAAACCTCTGAATTTTCTGGGCAGTTTTTCACTAAAGGACTGTTTTATCAAATGAGCATGTCGTCCGTGATCTTGAGCTCCCACGAATAGCATTACTCGCGGTCCCCAGTGATGGTCGGCTGACATCTCAGTGTCAAAACCTAATACCTCTGAGCCACTCCCTAATAAGCCCGCACTGTATTTTACGCGCTCGAATTCAGTGCGCAAAACCGGCTCTACGCACTCATGAAAGAATGCCTCTGAAAGATCGAGCCCGTTGATAAAATTATCGGTTGCGTCTGGCATCAAACATTTATATCGCGAATGACCATCAGTCTGTCGCTGATACCACTCCTGTTCTTTTTCTCTTCATCAAGGCTGTATAAGCACTCAGCAAGAGGTCTTCTACAGTGTCTCCATCTTTATCTAGCTGTTTCACTGCTGCGCTGAATGTAGTCGAAAATTTCTTGTTATTCGCTCCGATAAATGACGTCTTTGCAAAATCGGCCTGTAGTGTAGACAGTGCCTCTGCAGCAATTTTCTTTGGATAACCGCTGGTGAAAAGCACAAAAACGTTCTCGCCCCATTTTACTTTTAGATCTTCTGCGCGAAAATGCGTTTTTAATAATTGACTGATTGATGCCACAATTTGCTTCGTCGAGAAGAAGCCCTGCAGCATGCGGTGTTCGTCAAAGTTATCAATTAAGATTAAGGAGAAACAAATTGCTTCTTTTGAATTTTTTGCCAGTGCACTCTGAATAAATTTTGGTGCCAGACTCAGAAATGATGCCGACAATAGAAGGTTTGTCTCGGTGTCTAAGCCGTGAGACTTCTTTCGCTTTTCTGAATTGTAGATCTGGTTAGAGATTCTAGTAATTAGTTCTTCAGCCAAAACAGGCTTTGATAAGTGGTCATTTCCGCCTGCGGCAAAAGCTGCTGCGCGGGCTTCTGTACTTGCTTTAGACGTCAGAAAAATAATCGGAGTATCATTCCACTGCTTATTTTCTCGAATCTGTCGACAAACCTCATAGCCTGTCAGCCCCGGCATCATCACATCCAATAAAATTGCGTCCGGATCAATTTGCTCAACCACTTGCAGCGCTTCCATCGGATTATTTGTGGATGTCACCCACATTCTCTCGCCACTCAGAATATTAACAATGAAGTTGGTCAGCACTTCGTCGTCATCGACCACAACTACTTTTGGCTGCGAAGGACGGGTTGAATGGAGCAGTTCAATCAAACTTTGAGCAAAAGCATCGGGCTTAAGCGGACGATTTATGAAAACAGAACCGCCGCAGAGACACAAATCTTTTTTGGTGATTTTATGGTTTGGAATGAAGATGAAGCCCACTGGCAAATTTTCAAAACCGGGCAGTGATCGCACTTCACGAGCAGCCGTCAGCGCCTTCGTGCGCTTCAGCGACATATCAATCAGGACGGCGCTGAAATTGCTTGCCTTCAGTTGCTCGGAAAGATTGAGGTGGTCCTCTACCACTACAAGAGAGGCGACGGACTTCACTTGCAAATTCTTGACGAGTTGAGAAACATCCGGCTCATTTGATACGACCAATATTTTTGTAATCGCCGTCGAAACTTTCTCTTGTGAGACACCGGCTTTCACAGCTGCTTCGACGACCAGAGAGCCGCGGGCAAATTCGCGATCGATTTCATTCCAGATGATTTCAATTTGGTCTGCGTCGCTTGATTCGAGTGTTCGCAGCAAATCTTCCAGACGACCGGCGCTATCTCCAACTTCATGCAGCGAAAGAGAACCTGCGGTGCCACGAATTTTGTGAGCGATCAGCATCACATCGGTCAGTCTGTCGTGGTCTATTGCTTGACTTTGAGCACCACTTTTACTTTTGGGTTGTATTTTGCCGTTGCTATTTGATTTGGTTTTACCGCTGGTTTTGGCTCTAGTACTGCCTTTGTCGCTAGTTTTGGCTTTTCCTGAAATTTCACTCAAAGCCTCAGCTTTTTCAACATGAGCGGGCATACCAGACTTTCTTGATTGGATATTCAGACCAGCTTGTTTCCAGTCGCGCTCTAAATCTAATAGATACTGGCTTTGCGCTGCTCTAATAGCTTTCTGAATTTCCAGTCGCGAGCGAATCTGTTGCAGCTGTTTTAGTAAATATTCCGGAGTATCCTCGTCATCATCGGCGGTTCTAAGCTCCCGACCGGAAATAATTCCTTCTGCCAATTCGAAAGTTTTGTTATAGCCTGGCAGAAGCGATTCGACTTGCTGCACAAAGGTTTCAGGGATGATCGGCTTCTGAAGGACAAGTGACACTTTCAAGTGTGTCCGCAAAGTCGCAAATGTTTTTGCATCACAGGGTTCTGCAGAACAGAAAATGACGGGGAAATTTTTTCCGGCATCGCGTAGTTCTTTTATCCACTGTAAGCCGCTCATGGCAGGCATTCTATAGTCAACAATCGCCAGAACAATATCAGGCGATGTGAAATGTTCGCGTGCATCCTCAGGAGATTCACATTCAATAATTCGGAAACCACGGGGAGCCAGAATGCCCGCAATCAGGTTTCTAAAGGCAGAATCGTCGTCGAGGATTAGGATTGCACCACTCGTCAAACTCGACCATTTGAGAGAATTCAAAATTTATTCCTAATGCTCCATTATGGTGAAGCTGATTTCTTTTTTGTTAGGTTGACTGGAAGGAGCTTCTTCGTTAGATACCAATTTTAATTGCGATGTTTGCGAGATTGCGTTCTTCGGAACAATTTTTACGTCGCGCTCTCCGGCTTGTCCGGCACTAGGAGCCGGTCCACTACTACCATCAAAAAACACTCTCGATTCGGCAACCAATTTTCTATAAGAAGAAAGTGTCATTTCGCCGCTTCTAAAAGGTGAGCCGTCTTCGGTGTTTAATGCTATTGACAGTGGCTTTTCGGTGACCGGGTAAGCGTAAACGAAAATTCTTTCTTTTACTTTCGCCTGACCTTTGGGCAGACTGACTTGATAGTCGAAAGGACTGTCTGCGCCGCCAAATGTAATAGTTTCACCAGCCTTAAGCAAAGTCTTTTGCTGATATTCATTTGGATATAGCTGAGTTAGCTTGCCGTGACCATCAAAGTCGAAAATCATTACATTGCATTCTTGAACGGCCGACACATTGATTTGCATCTTTTCGCCGTTTCGATATTGCGGAGTCGAGCCTTTCTTATCCAGCCAGACATTGATTATTGTGTTGTCTTCTTTCTGCACAGGTTTGGATGGCGACTTGGGAGTCGATACCATATGTGGTGCGCCCATATTGGCGACATTTTTGATCGGTGATTTGGAAAATGTCACAACCTGAGTAGAAGGAACAAGCGGCGCTTTTACAGACGGAGCTGCTTTAGCGGCGCCAGCCACTTTTGTTTTTTCTACTTTCTTTTGAGTTGCAATTATTTTTGAAGGAATTACTTTATTTGAAGGGACCACTTTATTTGAAGGTGCCACTTTAGTGGCTTCAACTTTTTGGGTAACTTGAGCTGCCGGTTTTGGAGCTGGAGTATTCGCTGGAGTATTCATAGGATTAGCCATTCCAGGAACCGGCAATAAAATGACGTTGCGGTCTTTGGAATGCTTCAGGTCGTCGGCCGTTGGCTCTGCTTTGGCCACGCCAGAAATGGTGAGAGTAATCGCCATGCTGATTGCTGTGGCAAACGCCAAAGTATGAATGCTATTGATCGTACTTCTCATCGAAACTCTTCCTTAGTGCTCAACCGGTTTAAAGGTTTCGGAGCTTATAGTGGGCTCCGCAGTTGCCTTGGGTTTTGTTGCTACCGGACCATCCATTTCTAAATGAAGTATTCCCCCGGGGGATTTCCTTCTTATTCTCTCAATTTTTTCCAAAAGTTGGTCAGTTTCTATTTTCAAAAGTCCAATATTGGAATTTCCCTTCTGGCGGTCTAGTTCATTAAACTGGCTGTCATCGGAATTTAGGAGGACCCAGTGAAACTTGGAAGGGTCTTTGCCCACGGCCATCGGATAACTGCCCATATGGTCAACAGTGCGAAGTTGCCCAGCCTTAACCCAGGCTTCCGTTCCGGGGATTGGATAAAGCATTTTTACTTTATTGTCGCCTGTTTCAAATAAATAGACATAAGTGTCAGAGCGCGGATGGAAAGTTATTTGGAGAGGATCTTCTTCGGCGTATTCATTCATCGGTTTGTTGAATTCGACAGTCAGAGGGAGGATTTGCGGATTTACCACCGACCATGAATCTACTAAAGGTTTCGCCAGAACGGCACCGGAAATCAAAAACAGAACTACTGCGGACAGCACATAAGCAACTAAAGGTGAGGTGCCTTTGCGTGGTCCTTTTACTTTGGCCAGTTTGAGATTTTCTTCAACACCCAGGTCGCGCAAGGCGTCAACCCAGAGAGCAAGACGTATCGATGTCGTCGGCAAATTCAAACCAGGCAGACTGGCGGTATCACCGCAATGCATTGCCACAACGGAAGTGTCATCGAAAATAGGAGCGCCAGAATCGCCGGGTGAAAGTGCCAGATCGTGAAGAATGTGAAACTTGTCGTCGCGACGAAGCTCCCCGAGCATCCGTCCAAGTTGCGCAAGTGGTGCTGGTGCTGAAACTGAAGAATATTGGCCGAGGTGGGCAGGATAGCGAATAGCCGAAAGTGGCTGAAAATTTCTCAAAGGTTTGTCGAAGGAAATCGGCAAAGCGTGAGCTTCTCGCTCCACTCCACTTAAATCGACAAGTATGATTGCCATGTCAAATATGACAAGCTGATCGGCACCGCGGGCGAAGTTTGGATGCGTACGAATTTCTCTTACCGGATAGCGATTGCCGGAAGAAGGGAAGCGAATTTGCAATTCGGATGTCGATTTTAGAAATGGCTCGACTACGTGACCACAGGTCACTAAAAGATTAGGCGCCGCTTTCCAGGCCTGACCGATGATTGTTTCTTTATCGCCTTCATGCCTGATGATATTGGCAAGTGAGGCGCTAAAAACATCTGGATTTTCCGGAACTCCGCGCGTCTTGTGCTGATTCTCCATCCGAGATTCTTAGGTCCTCATCAAAACCAAATAAATGTTGCCAGGCGGAATTGCCACTCAAATTGTTTGGATTATAAGTGATTACGGGCTGTCTGGGTGTTTCCTATATACTTGCAACTACCCAAATGTGAACGGAAAGGGGACAATTCTCCTCATCCGAACCATCGCTACACTTACGTTTTGCCTAAAGAAGATATGATCTATCGACGTATAGGATCGCCCTTATCTTGATAAGCGCGGGTTTCCGAGGTTTGATGTGCTGACAAGTCAGGGACAAGTCGAAGAGGTTCTGGAAATTGCTCCTGATTGGAGACAAATTCTCGATTCGCTTACTGCCAGTCGCGAGGTCGTCGCTCAGGCTGAGTCAAAACCAGTTGGTTTGTTTGAACTATTCGAACGCCTCGGCGCTAAGGCACTTTACAAGAAAGCTCAAACTCTCAAAGATAAGCGCGAGAAATTGCTTGGCTTAATCCGTAATTTTTATTTGCAGCCTCTGGCGGCAAAAATGGTGGGCAATAATCAGAATCTCAAGCGATTTTTGATTGCCAGGCATGTGCCAGCAGATGAGCAAAAGCGACACGCCATCTCAATTGCTACCGAACTTGCCGAAAAACTTGAAGGGGCAGTTCGAAAACATCTGGCTCAGGATGCCGAAGACGGCTTCAAAGTTTTACTCCCTGCTTATGTGCAGCGCTCTGTTCACAATCAGGCAATTGACTACATAAGAGCTGAATGGGATTGGGAAAAGTCGACACTCCAGGATCTCAATCTCGATCCGGAGCAAGAAGATCCTCGTCAAAATACCGCTGATGACGTCGTTTACATTCCAGAAAATCAGGCTATATCAAACGAACAGGTCGGGCAACTTAATCAATTGCGTTCGATGCTTGAAACTATGCTCAAGGATAAGAAATATCCGAGAGAGGCTCTGGAAGTTGTTGACTGCATGTTCGGTCTGGGCTTGACTAAGCATTCTCAAGTCGGAAAAGAGCTGACCATGCGCGAATGCTGCGATGTGCTTGGACTTGCCGGTGACACACAAGCACGAAAAATAGCCCGCTGTCAGGTTTTACTCGATAAAGGACTTTCTCTTGTCCGTGAGGGGATTCGCCATAATCTTCCTGGTATTGCCGATTGCTGGCAAAAAGAAACCAACATCAATAAAGCCTCTCGCCGCGAACTTAATCAACAGCTTGGTATGACCGAAAGCGAAGTTGAGCGCCTGATTGTGCAGCGTCAGTACAAAAAATTGCTGGAATTAGTCGAGCGCTCTGTACTAAAGGAAGCCCGCCTGGAGGAATTGCTGGCTAAGGGCGCAGTTGCCGCTTTCGTGCCTGTGGATGTCAATTCGGCGACTAATCGAGACCTGGTAGATATACTCGGACTTGGCAAGGATGTGGCGCAGAAGGTCTGTGAAAAGCGCCCCTTTCCGCATTTAACTCACTTGCTCGAGCTCAAACTGGTCGATGATTCAGGGCTGAAGACGTTATTAAGGCGTGGCGCTGTTCTCAAGGTTGTCATTGATGGCGGTAAGCGCAAAGACATCAATAATGAGCCGTTAGACGAACTTATCAAAGCCGGAATAGAGCCTGGTTTGGCGAAACGCATAGAGCGTGGGCGCCCGTTCGGGACATGGGCGGAACTCGAAGATTATTTGCAGTTGGACCTCAACAAGGAGCCGGTTTTGAGACAAAATTTTTGTCTAGGCCTTTTTTCCGACTAATTTTTTTCAATCGGCCGTTGACTCCCATGTAAGGAACACGAGTCGACAATTCGGCACCGTAAATCGAGGGACTTTAGATGTCTAGCAAAGTTGAAATATGCCCTGAAGTTGCGAGATTGGCACAACGCAAAACTCGCGCCATCGGTTCATCCCTCACTAATGAATTAGCTAGATTGGTTGCCGAACAAGCAATCCTTGAGCTCGATCCGGAGTTGAATCTGCTCATCGAAGGAGCTTCGACCCTATCTGAAATTGATGCATTGATTGTTGCTGCTGGTGTTAATGGCATAAGCGTTAATGGTCGCGAAATCGATATCCGTCCAATCAATGAAGATGGCATGGTTGCCGTACCGCGAGTTTTGGTTGGCACACCTTATCTTTCCGCTGGAGTACTGGTTGTGGCAATGTCCACGAGCGTTGGCGGACAAGTCGTAGGTCACGTCGGAGCCGGCAGTTTTCTGGCTCAAGAAGATAAGAGCGCTCAAGATGATTTTGTATACGTAACTGTAAATCTCGACCCAGCTTTCGATCTGGGCAAGACTCTGGTTGCTGTCGCCAATGCTCCTCAAATAGACTTCGGACAGGGCCTCAAAACTTTGCCTGATGAATTAGAATTGGCTCGCTTCCTTACTGACAGACAGCAGATCATAGCTGCTCGTCAGAAACAAATTGTGACGGCTATCGTAAGTAAAGCCTCTGTGCGAGAGGCTCTTCTTCGAGTTGCAGATGCAACTCCATGGACGAAAATGACTAGAATCCTTGCTGATTGCGCTGTTTGGGAAGCCCGTACTGTGCAATTCGCCAAGCGACTGAATGACAAATTTCCATCACTCAAGCGTGAACGTGTGATAGAAGAGATCAGGAAAGCCGGTGAGGAATATGGCGGTCAGCCTGACGCGCCAGAATTCAGACGCGAAATCATCAAAAGAATCACTAAATTAGAAGTTGAAAATCGCCTTAAGGGCAGTGCTCCAGCTAAAGTACAAGCTTTAATTGATGCGGTAATTGGTGGTCAAAACGTAAAAGATGTAGTCAACTCAATGGTTTCCAACAAAGCAGCCGTCGCTGTTGCCTCTGCCATTAAGGACCAACGTAACGCCCTGACTGGGTTTTGCCAGGCTTCGGGAGAAGAAATTGGCATGGCATTTGGCAAGTTGGCCCTTCAACCTGCTTACGCAACACATAGTTTCAATCCCGAAACGGGTGTAGCCGCAATTAATGAGGCTCTTGAGCTTTTAGAGGTTGGCCATATTGCTGAAATTGCAGAAGAGTTGGATATGGAGCTGGCGTCTAGCTAACAGCTTGGTACAATCGCTACATGTCCCGTAGCGCGAACATATCAGCCAACTGCCCAGCCTGTAAAAAGCCGAATGAAGACGGAATGCACTTCTGTATCTTCTGTGGCACTGTGCTGGCGCCCCAGGAGGCTAAGCGCGCCGACAGAACCTGTATTAGCTGCGGTCGCTTCGACGACCACAACGTCAATTTCTGCATCTACTGCGGCGCCAATACAACTATTGGCGTCTCGTACTCTTCACAAGAATTAAGTTCACCGACGGGCTTTGAAAGTAGCTCCCGGCACACAGCGGTCATCCCTGACCAGCCCAGTTCGCCTTCGTCAAAAGTTGCCTCTTCAAAAGCTGCTCTGACTAAGGCGCAGTCTAATAAATCATTGCAAAGCGCCACTAAAAATCGCGTCAAAGCGGTAAAGGCGGAAGTTCTTGAAAAGGAGCGCGCCAAGCAGAGCGCTCCCAAAGCCCCGCCAAAACAAAATACCCTTCTCTGGGTTGCTGCCGGCGCAGTAACAGGCGTAGCTCTGGCTGCTGCCGCCTTCCAATTTGGCGCTATGACCTCGTTTGCACGTTTTTGCTTGCCTACAAAAGGACTGGCTATTTACACTGAAAAGCCTTATCAAATCGTCCTTATCGAAGACCAGCAGTCTAAGAATTTCACGATCGGTAGCACCGGAAAAGCAGGCACCTTAAGTATTGATGACCTTCCGCCGGGCGACCAATATCGCCTTCGCCTGGAAGGACAGGGCTTTGAGACTGTTTATTTCCCACCTTTTGCGCTCGAGCCACGTTGCGCATCCATTTTAGGTTTTCCAAAAAAGGTCGCGCTCCCGCCCAGGCATATTTAAGAAAGATATTTTGAGGACTGAGAAGCCCAAAGGTTGCTCGGTCAAATGTTCGTAATTTGGGAAAATAGACTGTGTGAATTGAGTGGATTGGTCTCATTGATGGCTGCCGGACAAACAGAAAAGCAAAAAACATGTGTGAGCTGCAGGCGCACGCTACCTGCTGGCGCAGTTTTCTGCGGTTTCGATGGCACACGAGTTGAGACCGAAAATGAAGTCGAAAGCAAAACCAATGGTGAAGCACCACAAAAGACTTGCACCGCGTGCGGAAAAATGTTTCCTTCCTATGCGCAGTTTTGCCCACTCGATGCCAGTAAATTGATTGATGCAAAACCCGCATCAAAGCCAATTTCCGCTTCAAATGTTTTTGCTCCTCCTAAAGGCATCCAAGTTCAGCCTCCCGCTCAATCCGCCTCGCAGCCTCATTTGCAGCCAGTTTCACAGCCGCCAGTTTCACCATCAAAGCCGTTTGTCGAATCTCAAAGTCTGACTGCCGCTCCACTCGATGATGAATTGACTGACACCACTGACTCTCCTGCCCACAATTCGAGACCTGTAACTGAGCCACGCAAGCCCACACAGATGGCCGAGACTTTCGATGAAGAGCAGGGACTTTTCCACAATCTGATCGGCAAAACTTTAGAAGGCAAATACGAGGTCCGCTCGATTCTTGGCGAAGGCGGCATGGCGATTGTTTACAAGGCTTATCACACGCGCATGGAGCGGGTTGTAGTCATCAAAGTTATGCAAGGCTGGCTGCTTTCCAACAAAAACGCTGTCGAGCGATTCGAGCGCGAAAGTAAAACCACAGCTAAACTTGCACACCCAAATATCGTCACAGTTTTCGACTACGGTGT
>JACMKL010000290.1 GCA_014380105.1 Candidatus Melainabacteria bacterium | reverse complement strand
CTTGGTATCACTATCACTTTTCTCGTTGTCTTCTGACTTTTCTATCGAGTCTGGCTTGTCTTTTGTCTCTGCGTCAGAAGTGACTTTGTCCTTGTCGGTGAGAGCCTTAGCGTCTTTACTGTCTTTGCTGTCCTTACTATCTTTTTGTTCTTTTGCGTTCTTTAGATCTTTGTCTTTGCTGACTTTCTCTTTCTCTTTTTTAGAGCGGAGGTCCGAGGTCAGTGTCGACCAGGTCTTTCCTTCATCATTAGATAATTCGAGAGTGAGGAGCATATTGTCTTTGTCCGGATCGCTCGCTGTGATGGCGATTTCTTGCTTACCAGAAAGATGCGCTCCTGCTTGAAGCGAAATACTGCTCATTGCCGGTGAGGAGTTGTTTGGCAAATAAGTGACTTCGATCTTTCGCACTGTGTCGACTTCGCGACCTTTTCTGGTCGACTTTGAAGGCTTATCTTGCGCTTTCCATTGCAATCGATACTGCAAATAGCGCCCTTTTGGTGAAGTTACAGTAAATCCTTCCGTCCCTGCTTGAGCGGCAACCCAGGCTGACCAGCTTGAATCCGGCTGCGAGGAATTTCCTGTGCGCGATTCAATACTGATGCTGCGGGTCAATTCCGGATCTACATCGCTCAATGTTCCATAGGCAATAATTTTGGACCATTTTGAAGGCCTTTGCGCATCGCGTATTTGCGATGTGTAACTGGCTTTCAATGATGGCACCAGTTCAAATTTCAAACATCCACCAAAATTACTGGTTGCTGCCAATAGATGCCCGTGTCCGTCGGAAGCGAGTGCCGAAACAGCTTCTTGCTCCGTATGCGCAACCGGTGTGAAGTAAGAGCGGTCAGTTACTTCTTCCTGTTTGGCCTGAGTGATGTCGCCTTCGGCATCTCCAGCGTAAATGGCGTCGGTAACAGGGTCGTGTACGAGCGAATAGAACGCTTCACTGGAAGCAAGTGTGTCCACTTCTCCATTTGGTTTTATGCGCAGAAAGTGACCCTGTCCTGCGGTCGTGACAAATAAATTGCCTTTCGAATCTTTGACGGCACCAGTGACAATATGGTCGGCAGTTTGATATTCAGCTCTGGCGTTTCCACCCGCATCAATGCTGTAGACTGCGCCCTTTTCACCTGTTCCAACATAAAGCCGTTTTTCGGTTGTTGAAAACCACAGCGAAGTAACATGCGCTTGTCCGGAGTCAAAAATTACTTTCGCCGATTTCTGCAGAGCATCATATTTCCACACCTTGCCTTCACCGGCGACACCAGCGTAAATATTGTCATTTGGATCTATATAAATGGATGTGACAGTGTGACCGCCAGTTCTAAATAACACATCTGCTTTTCCGCCCCTGACGGCGTATAGCTTGTCGCCGGGTGCAGCTGAGGCATAGACAGTGCCTTTAGAATCAATGCCGATCGCGGGAATGAAAGAACAATTCAGTTTTGTCACCAGGGCTGGTGGCTGAGAATTGCCTGTCCATGACAAAATTTTGTTCTGCGCCGACATATACACCATGTCGTTAAAAGGCTGTATGGACCAAACTTGCATCTCTGGAGAAATTTTCGTCCTGGCAGCTTCTTTTAGAGCTGGAGACAATCTTCCTCTACTATCGAGAGCTACCTCCTCTGTTTTGCCACCATGAAAATCTTCTTCGGTCACTTGCTTCCACGAAAGAGCACCACGCATGTGCGGATACTGTTTTGCAGGCGCATAACTAGACGATGGTGTCGCGACAGCGGCCGTTTTATCCGCAGATGATGCAGCGGCTGCCGCTGCTTGAGCCGCAACCACAGCTGATGTAAGAACCATTGGAGTCGCTGTCGAGTGCGAAGTGCTTCCGTCAGATTTGCGACCCACACTGGTGTCGAGAGTCTTTCTCGCCTGGTCTGTCATATACACGCCATCTTGCGCTTGATATGAATTTACCGGCGTGATTGTGTAGGATGGCGTCAGGGCAAGCGCTTTCTCTTTGCGTTTTACTTCGACAGCCAGTAAATGCAAGCCATCCAATAGCCATGGCTGAATGGCTTTGCTGCGCACTTCGCCTTTCACCAGCTGTGGACCTTTTGTATATCGGTCCGAAGAAAACATTTTTATCCAAGTTGCTGGAGGGGACACAAGCCTTTGTCCATCGAGAAAAATCGATTGCTCAGGAAGTGCCATCACTGCTTCCAGTGCGTTTCCCTGACCTTGCTCGCGTATGCGTTTGGCGACCTGGCTGAGATTTTCCGGACTCGGATCGCTCACACCCATGCGCCTTCTCAATTGATCTATCTGATCACCAGCACCGACGCCTATCAGTAAATTTCCGTCAGGAATGTCGCGTGGCACTTTGATTTTCATCAACTGTTCGACGCGAGCCTTGTTGTATGGGCGCAGGGTGGCATTGATCGAAACCGTTTCACCCGGCTCTACTTGTTGTTTGTCGAGGGAGATACGCTCCACTCGGGCTGTTTCATGCCCATCGTCTAATGCGATGTCCAGGGTCACGCCTTTGATTGCGACCCGCTCAAAATCATTGTTTGTGAGTCTCGTGAGCATCGAAAGCAGAGAGGCACCGACAGAATCTCCAAAGCCTTTTAGTTTGAAACTGCCGTCAACTGGCGCGTGCGCAGAGAAATTTCCTGGAAATTTGTCATTGCGTTCGATTGTTCCAACTTTATCGGTGACAATTTTGGTGTGAACAGTCACCACATATGGAGAATTGGATTGGTGGGTTGTATCAATTGCCGAAACAGCAGTACTGGCAATCAATTCAGGCGTCATATCGGCATGATTAATGATGTTGAGATTGAAGACTTTTTTGACGCCACGTGAGTGATCGGAGACCGTGTAGGTGGCTGGAATCATTTTTGAAAAACGCCCCATCTGACCACCGATTGACCAGGGTCTATCATTGGTAACAGAGCCAACTAACTTAACAGGAGATGCGACCTTAAATGAAACAGCAAGATTGGGCAAGACCTGGTGTATATGTGCAGTTGCCATTGGAAAATCAACAGGACCAGCAGACATAAATGGATGTCCGAAAGCTAACACATTGCCACCAAAGGTGGTGGTAGCCGTGCCTGTTGCAGAGGCAGAGAGATCACCAGTCACCAGAAGCACAGCGACAGCTCCGCCTGGCATTATCGTATCGGCTGAATTTAGTTTTCCAGGTCCACCTGTTGGCTCTGCAAGCGCTTCATCCATTGCGCCGGCGGCTCCTGAAGACACCGACAATCCAAAGGGTTTAAACCTCTCACCAAGAAATTCTTCTGCTCTCTGAGAAAAACCAGTCAGTGCAATTGGAGCAATTAGTGGCACCATTTTCTGTCCGCCACCGGATGTCGTGGTGAAAGAACCTGCTCTTTCGAGATGGCTTTCTGAATTTACTTCTGACGAAAACTCAGAATTGATAGGCAATGTACGCGAGCTGATATGAACAGGGGAAGTGTCTTTTCGATTGTCTGGAGTCATTGCGTCAAGCATGTCGACAATCGGAGTTACGCCAACAATTGGCTCACGTGAGAAATCAAATCCGTAAGAAACTGCACCGATTAATTTTCCGTCTATATAGACTGGACTGCCCGACATGCCTCTTATGACAGTGTTTTTGCCGAGTGCTGCGCCGGAGAGACGAACCATCACAGCATCTCTTCCACTCAGGACTTTCTTGACGACACCTATTACGGTGACATCAAATTTTTCAATCTTCGTTCCTTGAAAAACTGTCAGTCCATAACCTTGCATGCCTTGCTTGATGTCTGAAACTGGCATGTATTGCCCAGGTTTGAGCCATTTTGAAATGAATTCGCTGCCTCTAGGATCGTAGAGCGAATCGTCTTTAACTACGGGTTGAGTTGCTTGCGGTGTTTCAACATTAGGAGTCGGTGTTTCTGAAAAATCTTCAGAAAGTGAGTCAGTCTGTGCGAGAGCAAAGGTATTAGTCTGAAGAAATACCAGCGTGATTAATGATGTCGTGACTCGTTTGAAATTAGCTGTCAGGCGGATCAACTTATTCTCCGAGTCCAGTATTGCTGGCGAAAGGATAGGACACACGTTTTGCCGCTCTGCTTGAAAGGCGGCAACGATTTCTCTTGTCGTGTACTGAAACCGACAGAGTTTCATCCTAACATAACGATTCGCCCGTGGACGGAACCAGAGAGCAAGCTATTTAGCTGATAAAATCTACACTGCGTAAGAGTGGCATTTTAGTGGAGGCATCTCAGCCGTGCAGAAACCTTGCTCCGTTTTATTCGGTTTGCTTTCATTGGGTCTTGTACTTCAACCGGCTTGGGGACAAGGTTCGCCTATCCCTGGACAGGGCGCGGTTTATAAATCGCAAGGCTATAGCTCGGCTCCTGTTCCTGGTGCCGCGTCAGCTACTCCGAATTCCTACGCTCAACCGGCTTCATATGCCAATAATGGTGCAGCGCCTCCTGCGCAAAAGTTGAAAGGAACGTACTCTAAGCTTCCGCTCAATATCGATGACGCAAAAGCACGCATCGGCGAATTGCGCAGTGCATTGTCTGTCTCGCGCCCTCAAGACGTCCAGGAAAGTATTTTTCAGCTTGCTGAGTGGCTTTCCGACATGGCTGACGCGCACTGGAAACTCAGTCTGGCGTTAGCCAAAAACGATGGATTGAAAGGAGCCTCTGCGCAAGAAAAGGCATCCGCTCTAAAATTTTCTTCTTTAAAGCATGAAGCAAATTTGCTTAAGGCAGAACTCTTTATCAAGCAAAATCGACTGCCGGAAGCTCTTGGACCCCTTGTCGATATCGTCGTCGCTGAACCAAAATCACTTATCGGACAGGCAGCTTACGAGAAGCTGAAAGCAATTGGATTCTCTGAAGAAGCTGCTGATGCGGGTTATGCGCCTGTCGCTAAGTCTTCAGGTTCTGGTTCGTCCCCATCGACAGCGGTTGTTCCTGCTAAAGCAGTGAAGACTGTGCAAGTCGTAAAAACTACCCGTTAGTGAAAATCCCACTGACGTTTGGCAAAATATGCCTTCCTGGCATAAGTTTTTTGTGCACAAAAGTATTAATAGGTTAAAATTTGCTTTATGTAAAACGCATTTTGGATGCGTGTGGGTTGCACTTCCGTGAGGAGGCTATGAATGTCGACTAGAGATTTGTTTTTGAGGAGCCTGAACGCCTCGTTTTTGGTAGCAGGCTTAACTGCTCTTGTCGGCACTGCACTGGCACCGAGCGCAAGCGCTGAACCTTTCAAGTTGGGCGCTGATCAAAAAGTTGAGCTGGAGAATAATAACTATCCGGCCTATCCTCAATATCCGACTCCGCAGGCGTATCCGACGCCGCAAAGGCGCGCTCCCATTAATGGCAATGCGCAGAACAATCAATTGAATGGTAGTGCTCAAAGCAACCAAGCGCCCCCACCGGTGCGTCGTCCGATTCCGGTACAAATTCAAAAACAGGTCGTACTGCCTGCCAACTTCCTTGGCGCCTGGAATGTGCAAGGACAAAGGATGAAAGTAGAAGCGATGCCGGAATTTCAGGCAGGCGCTGAAGCTGTGTTTGCTCCAAATACAAGCAATGTCTGGAATATCGGCGGAAATCCCAGCTCCGGATACAGCATGAGCAGCGACGCCGGGGTACAGACGAGTTTGGTTGTTGATAAGGTCGAAGGCAATACTGCCTTCATTAGATACTCACATCCTATTAAGAACACCGTCGCCCAGGAAGCAATCGTGATGAGCCTTGTGCCTGGTGGAGCAGTATTTAATGGACTAGAACGCGTATCAATTGCCAAAGAGGGCGTCACGCGCGCTAAAGTTACCTATCAATTGGTTGGGCGCAGAAACCGCTAAGTGTTTTCTTCACCCTTACCGCACAAATATTTGGGTGAAAGTCAGTGCAAATGCGGAATCCCTATCTAACAAGCCTTCTTGGGCTTAGCCTACTGTTGTCTGTTTCTCAGAGCGCGGCTTTTGCGCAATCCGAAAACATCGATCTGAAACCGCCAATCCCGGTTCAACCTGTTCCTGCTGCTGCTCCAGATGCGCTCAAATCTATAGATACAGGGACGCTTCCAGCAGCAGTTCAGGAGACTGCCCCACCAAAGTCTCAAGCCGGTTTCTCACGCCCGATCAATGAATCACAACCCGGTGCCTCGGGCGACTCTAGACCAGTCTTGCGTGGCGGTGCAGAAGCCTCCTCCGTCAACGGACACGCGCGACTTATAGCGACTACACCTCTTACATATCATCGCGACCGCTCGGTTCATTTCATTGAGCTCAACATTAAGAACATCAGCGACCAGGTTGTGGTCGTGGACGCAAATCTTGCTGAAATCTCAGTCGGCGGACAAATAGTGCGCCCATGTGACAACAAAGAATTGGAGAAAGATGCAGCCTCAACATTGAACCTTGGTGGCAAAGTGGCCGTAGCAGGCGTTGGACTGGCAAGTCTTGGCCTGGCAGGTGACATCTTCTATGAATTCATTACGCCCGGTCAAAATCGTAAACGCGATTTGAGTCGCGCGCTCGGTAAAGATGGCACTCGCCATGAAGTGGAAGTTGAAAATTTCGGCAAACGCGTTTTGATGCCTGGGGATGAAACCCAGGGTTGGTTGGGCTTTGATGCTCAAGCCGTACCGTCTGTGACAAGTATTAAAGTGCCGATTTCCTACATGCCTCCTTCGTTGCCAGGCGCTATTCTGACTGTTCCCGTCGAAGCTGCAGCTCGCCGCTGATTGCTACCTTTCTTGAGAAAAGGCAGATTCGAGCTATTTGCGCTAGAATCTGTAGCGTTTGATAGTAATCAGGAGTTGCCAAGCGAATGCTTACATTTAATGGCCGCTACAGTCAAGTGGTACTGTCCATGGTGGCAGGAATGCTTGTTCTTATGACCGGCATCTGTTTCTCTAATGAAGCTTTTGCAATTGACTCTAAGTCTGCCGCTGGCAAGAAGGGAAAAATGTCTAACGAACCAGTAGTTGTGATGGAAACTAACAAAGGCACCATCAAGATTCAATTGTTTGCAAAAGATGCACCAAATACTGCATCGAATTTTCAAGGTCTCGTCGCAAAAGGCTTCTACAATGGCCTGACTTTCCACCGTTATGAGCCTGGTTTCTGTATCCAGGGCGGCGACCCAAAAGGTGATGGCACCGGTGGTTACATCGATCCAGCAACCAAGAAAGAACACAGAATTAAGCTCGAAGTGAAGCCTAATTTGAAGCACGAAGCAGCTGGTGTTGTTGCAATGGCTAGAGCTAGCGACCCAGACTCAGCAAGCTGCCAGTTCTACATCACTCTTGGACCTGCTTCCTTCCTCGATATGAACTACGCTGTTTTCGGCAAAGTCATCGAAGGTATGGATGTAGTGAGCCAACTGCGCAAGGGCGATAAGATGACCAAAGTGTCTCTTCTCGAAACCGCAACCAAGTAGAAATTAGCAAAGCGGCTCACAGTCGCATTGTTGACCGAAATTAAAACGGAGATAGCAACTCGCTGTCTCCGTTTTTTATGACTAGCAATCAGAATGAGAACAGCATTCTGATTAGAATGACTATTCCAATCAGTATCAGCAGAATGAAAGCAGGCGGAAATCTATCGATGAAACCTTTAAATTTACGTGCCACTGGTTCTCATCCAAGACTAGATTTTGATGTAGCGTCCTGATGTCCAGGCGGAACCACCAGCACCCACCAATACTCCAAGTCCAAGCATGACCGCAAAGGTTTGCCACATTCCATACTCGAGATTTTTTGCAAGAAACGGCGCGAGACTGACGATTTGCTCAGTCACATATGGGTCGAGATATAGATGCACACCTGTAAGGACGCCAATTGCCACCAGTGCAGAACCTGCACCGTATGCTGCTCCCTGCAAGATGAATGGACCTTTTATGTAGAATGGGCTGACGCCCATCAAACTAAGAATTTCAATTTCTCGCTGTCGGGATTCAATTAACAGGTGAATAGTATTTCCGATTACTGTTAGTGTCGCAGCCGATAATGCAGCTGTGATGGCAAAGCCGGCGATCTCTATGAAATGTCTGAAGTCATTTATTTTTCGTGCCACCTTAAGTGGATATCGAATATTTTCTACTTCGCTCAAAAGTTTGACGCGGGAGGCGACTTTGTCTACGCCGTCCGGATTATTCACTCTTATGTGAAGTGTGTTGGGAAGTGGGTTGGCGAGCGAGGCAACCTTAAAGGTCGACTTCATCTCTTCCCAGGCAACATCTTTGGTGACTATTTCAACAAGTTGTACATTTGGAATTTGACTGATTTCGCGAGCGACGCGTTTTGGTACATAGCCATCTTTCAGATATGCAGAAATTTCCAGCTGTGAACCCCATGCGGTGACTACATTCTTCAGTGTCATCGTGACCTGAAGGATGCCACCAAATATGGTGAGCGCGATAGCCAAGATGCTTACAACCAGCCAGTTTGACCAGCCGCTTCTCTTTACGCCAAGGACGGTCTCGATGCAGACACGCCAGAGTACTCGCAATTGCCTCATAGGTTTAAATTAGGCTCCAATTCGTAGACACCGCTGTCGACATCGGAAACGATCTCGCCATTTTTCAAATAGATAACGCGTCTGCGCATCGCATTTACGATGGTTGTATCGTGAGTAGAAATTAGAACCGTTGTGCCACGTTCTGCGATTCTTTCAAGAAGTTGCACAATTTCTAAGGATGTTGCCGGGTCGAGGTTTCCGGTTGGTTCGTCGGCAATCAATACGGGCGGACCATTTACAATGGCGCGAGCAATACCGACTCGTTGTTGTTCGCCACCGGATAGTTCGTCCGGGTAGGCATCTGTCTTGTGTTCTAAGCTGACCACAGAAAGCGCGCTTTGAACACGTTTTGCGACTTCTTTTTCTTCCACGCCGAGAGCGCGGAGGATGTAAGCCACATTATTGAAGACTGTTTGTTTAGGTAGAAGTTTGTAATCTTGGAAAATTGTTCCAAGACGGCGTCTCAAAAGAGGCACCTGGCGCCGCTGCAAGCGGTTTAAGTTGACGCCGCCCACAAACACGTTGCCCGATGTAGGTGTTTCTTCTCTATATAAAAGCCGCATGAGAGTTGATTTGCCTGCGCCGGATGGTCCGACGAGAAAGGCAAATTCTCCGAGTGCGATGTGCAGATTTATGTTGACCAGAGCTGGTCTGCCGCCATAATCTTTGAAGACGTTTTGTAGGCGAATCACTGCTTAGACTCTCTCATGCAGGGTTCCGTACGTTGGAAGTAGAGCAGAAATGGGAAGCTCTATCTTCTGTCCGGCATTTGAGCATCGATTAGATATGCTATCGAAAAAGCCGGAAATGACACGCCGGGCAATGATAACACAGTAGTCAGAAGGAAACTTTTGATGTCTTAAATCTTGTCTGGACTTAATGCTAGATGCTGCCGGATTCTATTCTTGGTCTAACCTGACTGGCGAAAAAGCAGGTGTTGCATAAGCGCTGTGGGCCGTAGAGAATGGGACTCGGCATGCCGCAATTTGCACACAAAGTGGAGACGTTTTGTTCGATCCATTTGCGCGATCTAAGTTCCTTTTCATATAAAGCAATTATGCGATCATTAACTGCTGGATGGTCTTTGTCTGCGCCATCGAGGCGATTTTTGAGGGCAAGAATCTGAGCGTGATCTTCGGTGGTCAATGTGATCGATTCTAAATCTTCTTTACTAGGATACTTCTTGTAAGCGTCTACCTGACCCGATTCACCGGCTATGACTGTTTGCATTTCAGTCTTGTGAAAGTGTTTTAAATCGAAGCGAATACCGTTGATATTGACGCTCAGACCCTTGCCTGCGACTCTGAGGCGCTTGAGCACTTGCGATTTCATCAGACTGAGTTCTTGAGCAACTGAGGCGTCGCTTACCGCAATAACCATATTTCCCTCGAAATCTATAAAAAGAGGGCGTGAGCGTGAGGAGAACGGCTCACCTATAAGCGTTGGCCAGAGATTCATGAGGGTGTGTTCTTTCAGGCGTTTGTCCAGGTTGAGGGAGGTGACCAGATTACTGAGCACCTTATTCACGCTCGACATAGATTGTCTTTTTTTGTCCAAAGCCAACACTCTCGATTACAGCTTCTGTCTCGCCTGTTTTAGAAGGGATAAAAGTATAGTACTCGATAAACAAAATCAAAGAAAAGCGCTCGATTTCCAGGCTTCCAGAAGGCATGCGCTATAATCAGCCACAATAGCGGCTTTCCGCTTACGTCATCGGCCGCAATATAGCGAGGAAGCACTCAGTGTCAGGCACAAAGACCATTGAAGAATTGCGTAGACGCTTCAAACCAGAAGCAGCACGCAATGTTACCGCCACTTACTTATTTTCGATTAGTGGTCAAGACGGAGCAATGGTGTTGACCAAAATCAACGACGGCGCTGTTGAGTTTGAAGAACTCGTAGAAGGGACAGACCCTACCGGCAAGGCCGATTGCATCATCACGGTCAGTCGCGAAGATTTGGAATCGATCTTGGAAGGCAGAATGTCCGCAATGACTGCTGCACTTTCTGGCGTACTTTCAATTGAAGGTGAACTCGGACTGGCTATGCAGCTAGTCCCTATCTTCTTTGAAGGCTTGAGCTAAAACTTTCGAGAGTAATCGTAATTATTTACTTGCTGCCAACTGCGCTTTTAAGGCGTTGAGCATCACATCTGGTGGCACGCTTTTACCTGTCCAATATTCAAATGCAAGAGCGGCCTGACCAACCAGCATTGCTGTTCCATCTGTGCATTCAAGATTGTGGATGAGAGCCAATTTCATCAGGGGCGTGATATCTTCGCTGCGTGCGTATACCATGTCATAGAAAAAAGTTTCTGACTTCGAGGCTCTAAATAAATAGTCTACCCATGGTGGCAAATGCCCGCCGCTTTGTCCGAGCGGCGTGGAATTGACGATTAGATTTGAGGCTACAGGCTGCGTTTCGAAGAATTGATCGACTTTCAGAATGTTGAATGTGTCATGCGCGATCAGTCTGTTTTGCAAATAAAATTCTGATATGTCATAACGCTCTGGGTTTCGCACCAAAATTGTTATTTCTGAAAAACCTAATTCGCAAAGACCCACCACAGCGGCTCTGGCTGCGCCGCCGGCTCCCAGTATGATTGCTCTATCGCGTTTTCGATCGCCGAGCTTATCGGATAAAGTTTGCTTGAAGGCTGGCAAATCTGTGTTATGTCCCACCATTTTGCCGTCAGGATGAATTTTGACAGTGTTGACAGCGCCGCACGCGCAGTGTCGGAAATAATTGCAACGGGAATTCTGCCCGCCGCGCTCGAGATGATGGACAACGCGACTATTCGCGCAGTCGAAGCATCCATCTACGCGGCCGGTTATCCGGTGGATGCGGCGGCGGTGCTCCTGTGCGAAGTCGCTGGGTTGGTGGATGGTCTCGACACTGACGTGGCCAGGTTACACCGCTGTTGTGCGCGGCCGGGTGGGGGCAGCGTGCGCATCGCTCCGCCGGTGGCGGTGCGCACGCGACTCT
>JACMKL010000003.1 GCA_014380105.1 Candidatus Melainabacteria bacterium | reverse complement strand
TCCAGTGAGCGAGCTAAATTAAGTTGATGTACAAAGGTGTCCGGGTGTTTGTCGCCCTTAAGTTGCGAATGCAAGACGAGCGCTTGTTTGTAATAGTCGATCGCTTTGTCGTGAGACTTCTCTTCGGCGTGACATAGTCCCAAATAATGGAGGCATTTTATTCGGCCTTGAATGTCATTGATTTTTGCAAAAACAATCAATGATTTTTCAAAAAACTCAATTGCTTCTTTGTTGTAGTTGTGATGATAAAGAAGCGCGCCGAGATTAAAGAGGTCTTGCGCGACTTCTTTATGGTCCTTGCCATAGGCTTTCTCATCGATTGCTAAGGCCTCGCTGTAGAGCAATTTTGCATCTTCAATGCGTAGCATTTCGCCATACAAATTGCCTAAATTTGTCAGCGTGATCGCAAGCGAAATTTGGCTGCCGGCTTTTCTCTTAATGTCAATTACTTCTTTATAGAGTTTTTCGGCTTCGAGATCGTGTCCAGATTTATGTTCGACAAGTGCTAGATTACCGAGCGTTTCAGCTGTTTTTTCGCTGTTTGATCCTAATTCCTTTTGTCGAATCGCTAACGCTGACTGTAGGCTGGAGCGTGCTTCATCAAGGCGCTTCTGGCGAATATAGAGGTGAGTCATTTGATTCAATGTTTCAGCAACATTCAATTTGTTGGAAGCCTTTTCGGCAATTGAAAGCGCTTCTTTCCATTGTCTTTCGGCTTCTGTATATGAGCCGCCCACAAAGCTTGCTTCTGCGTCGTTCTCTTTTGCGCTCCAACTGCTTGTGTCTGCGGCTTTCGCTGAAGCCTCTCCGGAAGCTTCAGCTTTGCCACCGCCACTGGTGACAGTTGAGGCTTTATCAATTTTCTTTTCATCGCGACTTCTTAGAGAATTTTGCGCCGCCACTTCGGAGTGCGTGGTGGCAAACAAGCCAGCAGAGAGAACTAGTGAGAAAATTTGCAATCTAATAGATGTGTTTTTAGAAGCTGACAAAATGCAGTTACTCCACTTAGCGAAATTCATCGAGACGAATTGGTCAATCATACCGAAAAGACTTTCTTCGCATGATTAATGCCGCTTCCTTGGCAACTGCTCCCCTAGAGAAAATGATAATTTCGGGAGGCTGGTGGGCTTCCCGAAATAACTGGTACTTAATAGACTGTCAGTTTCGACAGATTATTGCGCTGCGGACAGAGGATAAGCGTTGGTGAAACTGGCAACTTTTTCCGGAGTGCCAAGCAAATCTGTGAACGTATCAACCCAAACGGTGAGCGGGTTGGCGTATAGGCGATTGAGCATGCGGCGTTGGCAAGCGATCTTTTCACTTTCAGGCATCATAAGAGCGTGGTGAATTGATGCGCTCATTTCGAGGGGAGAACGTGGATTTACTTTGACTGACCAGGCACCGAGTTCATCGAAAGCACCGCAATGTGGTGACAGCGCCAGCGCACCTGGTTTGTCACTTTGACAGGCGACAAATTCTTTGGCTGTCAGGTTTAATCCATCGCGCACCGGATTAACGAGCATCACCTTAGCATGCTTGTAAAGTGCGGACAGCTGTTGACCGTTCAATGGTCCAGGAATATCTACAATTGGTTGCCAATCGTCAGTGCCATGCCGTGCATTGATACTGCTGGCCAAGTTTTGGCACTCCCAATAATATTTACTGAAAGCGCTGATATTCATTCGTGACTTTCCGCAGACCTGGGCAAATGTAATTTTGCCAATCAACTCAGGATGAAATTCGAAAAAGTTGTCGATCGACTTCAATCGTGGAATGACACCTTTGGTGTAATCTGCACGGTCGACTGAGAGCACATAATCGGTCTTAATCAAGCTGGAGAGGTCTCCTAGACTGTCGCTCTCTGCTGCCATATCTCGCCAATAGGTGACATCAAGACCAAGTGGGCAAACGATTACTTGTGTTTTACCGCGGGAGGCGACTGGATAAGAGTCTGCTTTACCACTGAAGAAAGGGTGTACGTAAGGCGTTATGACTTGAACTGGTTCGCGAGCGATGGTGAGCTGGTCTTCGAAACAGCGGAAACCAGGGATATGCTGGTCAACAAAATGCAGAAAGTTTGCAGCATATTCAGCTGTGTGAAAGCCAACGTGGTGCGCTGAGAGCATGGCTTTCGTCAATTTGAGAATTGGCTCGAGAAACTCATCCGGCACATTTTTAGGCCAAGGAATATGCCAGAAAACCGCTGAATCTGCGCTACAAAGTCTCTTCAGATGAAGAGGCATTAATGCTAACTGATAGTCTTGAAGGAAAAAGGAGTTGCTAGATGAGTAGCGAGAAATTTTTCTGGCGAAGGTACGGTTGAAGCGCTCATAAGCCGCTCTGTGACTCTCATTGTAGGTCGCATACTCTGGAAGGTCGTGCATGATCGGCCACAAAAATTCATTACAGTAATGATAATGACCATCAATTATGTCTTTTGAGATACTTCCAATTTTTTCTTCTGAAGATCCACCGAAACGGGCGCTGACCTCGTTTTCGGAACCGATAAACCACCAGCTACTCCGTCCGCCGGCGTTCGATTCCAAGCGCGTGAGGCTGGGTGATACTCCCCCACCCATTCCCGGCCCTCGGT
>JACMKL010000289.1 GCA_014380105.1 Candidatus Melainabacteria bacterium | reverse complement strand
AGTTGGTTTTAATTTGGCTTGGTCCGTCAATGATTTTGTGAATAGGACACTTGTCTGCGACTACTTTCAAGCTTTCGATTTGCTCTTCGGTCAAATCGCCTTCAATTTTGACATCGCGGACAATACTTGAAAGTTTTTTGCCTGCGTTGTTTGGATCTTCAATCACTTCTTCCGATACTTTGACAGAAATGTTTTTGACCACCCACCCTTTCCGCTGGGCGTACATTTGAATCGTGATTGAAGTACATGCACCAAGTGCACCAAGTAACAGTTCATGCGGGTTAGGTCCGAGATCTCCACCGCCGAATTCTTTCGGAGCATCTGAGACAAAAGTGTGAGTTACGGACTTTATTTCTTGCTTGAAGGGTGTTGCCGGCGTTGCTGTTACTTGAAATTCAGTCATTTCATTCTCCATTTTCAATTTTGCGCGGCGCCACGACGCGATTTGCTGTCTCGATCGTGCGCTGGCGAGCGTTGCCCATGATCTTACAATGCCTCTCGCTAACAGATATGAGAAGGGGGCGCTCCAGGGTTACAATTGTTGGCTAAATACAAGCTCTACCTCGGTTTCAACCATGGTCACTATCCACACCAGAAATTTGGTCCTGCGCGATTTCGAAGACGACGACTGGCGCGACGTTCATGAATATGCCACGGACCCAGAAGTCTCAAAATACATGGAATGGGGTCCGAATACCGAGAAAGAAACTCGCAACTTTGTCAAGATGGCGTGCGCCTTCAGAAGGCAAGACCCACGCAGGAATTATGAGTTTGGAATTTTCCTGCCCACGGAGAAGAAAATCATCGGTGGCTGCGGTTTGACAATTTACGACTCAGACATGTACCAGGCGGCACTTGGATACACGCTCAATCGCAATTATTGGAACCGCGGCATTGTTACTGAGGCGGCTGGCGCGCTGCTGAGATATGGATTTGAGAAGCTCGCCCTTCACCGCATTAATGCTACCTGTGATGTGCAGAACATCGGTTCTGCCGCAGTCATGCGCAAACTCGGCATGCGGCAAGAAGCTCATTTTCTGGAAGAGCGCAAAATTAAAGGGACCTGGCGCGACACATACTTATATGCAATTCTCGGTAGCGAGTGGAAAAAGATGCGAAATGAGAAAAGATTGGAAGTATAAATGTTATGAAAACCGGCTCTGCATCAATTGATATTGCCGCTGATTGGATACGCAATTGCTCCAAGTTATTTGTCTTAACTGGCGCGGGTGTTTCGAAAGAAAGTGGCATCCCGACCTTTCGGGACGCGCAAGAGGGGCTGTGGGCCGATTACAATGCGGAAGATCTTGCCACGCCTGAGGGGTTTCTCAAAGACCCACCGCTTGTCTGGCAGTGGTATGACTGGCGCAGAAAGAAAGTGCAAGATGTGCAACCAAATCCTGGACATTTTGCACTCACTGAAATCGAACAAATTGTTCCCAATTTTACTCTCGTCACTCAGAATGTCGACGGCTTGCATCGCCGCGCCGGCAGTCAAAATTTGATTGAAATACACGGCAGCATTTTGCTTTTCAAATGTTTTGATCGTGGACATGAGCAGAAGGAAATTGCCTTCGATTTGAAAGTGCCACCACATTGCCAATGTGGATCTATGGTGCGTCCTTCTGTCGTCTGGTTTGGCGAAGCGATACCAGAAAAAGCGCTCAAGCAGTCTTACGATGCCGCCGAAAATTGTGATGTTGTTCTTGTGGTTGGAACATCAGGATTGGTTCATCCAGCTGCATCTTTGCCCTTCCTGGCCAAACGCACTGGCGCAAAAATTATTGAAGTAAATCCGAATAAAACTGAATTGACCGAAGGATGCGATCTCTTTCTCGCTGGACCGTCGGGAGAAATTTTGCCGAAGATTGTTGCTGGTTTGAAAAGCAAAGTTTAAAGCTGTAGACCTATCGCGACCAAGACAATCGCTTATTTATCTGCCACCACTTTGGTCTCTTCTCTATTCCAAGCAATAAAGTTTCGTCATTGAGTAGATTCGCACTCACATTCATAAGCCAGACTGAGAAGCCGATGGTGCTAACTGTCGCGATAATGATTTGAGCCGGATCAAAAACAGCGTTCAAGGCTTGCTGCATAACGTTGAGTGAATTAACAACCGGGAGATATTGAATGATTGGATTTGTTGGTGCTAGTGACGCCAGATATCTAATTACGCCGTTTATACCAAGCATAAAAACAAGTGAATAGCCGCGCGCGGTTTGGGCGACTCGATAGAAGCAGGCAAAGTATAGAGATAGCGCGGTCACTCCGCAGGAAAGAGGAAGACTGTAGAGGAGTATCATCAGCACGGCTTCAGGTGGAACTGAAACAATCAAGTTGTGTGCTTGCAAGCGATCTCGAATTTCATCGAGTGAAAATGCCCAAGACAGAGAAAACAGTCCAGATATTATTGGCAGAAGGCTGACCAGCGAAATTACAATCAGCAACGAATACATGATACTAGTCCGCTTGATCGGAAGAAGGAGAAGCATAATCATGCGCTTGTTTTCGCGCTCCATGGTGATACCACCAATCGCGCCACCGATTGCGACTGTCGAGATAAAGAAAACGATTACACCAGGAAGTGTGTCACTGAGCGGCGCAGAGCCATGTCTTTCGACTGCTGAGATGTTTTTGAGAATTATTTGGGGAGTTTCGATCAGTCCTTTCTCGATACCGCGCGATTTGAGTTTGTTGTGTAAGAGTTGTTTTTGACTGATGCTGATGCCGCCAACAATCTCTACGGCCCAGGCGATCGTGCCTTCATGATGCGAGTTATACAAAACTTCGATATCGCCATCTTTTTCGGGCATCAGTACAACGATGTCAAAGACTTCATCTTCGATTGTCTGCACCGGCTCTGCGTCGCCGATGTCGCGAATTTGAAGTTCTGGCTTATTCTTAAGCACCTCGCGCACGATGGACATATCGCCGCGCACACCAATTTTTCCTCGTTGATTGGTGAGCGAATCTTCTATCAACGCGGCTGAAATTTCAGTGTCACCAAAAAGTGAAAACATCGGAAAAAAGAGCGCACAAAAAACAATGAAGACCATCAACGACTTTCCTTCTCGGAGAGTCTCGAGTGCTTCTTTGTGCATCAGAGTTGTGAGTTCAACTCGCATCGATTTCTTTACCACTGACCACAGCGAGAAATATTTCTTCCAAATCTGTTTTCTGATATAGCTCTTTCAATTCAGGAATGCTGCCCATCGCAAGCACTTTACCGTTGTGAATGATGCCGATGCGATCGCAGAGTTTTTCGGCTTCACTCATAATGTGAGTAGAGAACAGAACGCATTTGCCCATATCGCGACACTGGCGAACAAGTTGATAGACCGATTGCATTGTTGGAACATCCAGCCCGCTGGTTGGTTCGTCCATTATTATCACCGGCGGGTCATGCACCAGGGCACGTGCAATCGCCACACGCTGTTTCATCCCAGTCGAAAGTGCCTGACAGCGCGTGTCTGCAAAACTACGCATGTCGAGCAAAGTGATCAATTCGTCGATGCGTTGGTTCAGTTTTTCTTTCGGACATTTTGATAATTTGCCAACAAATGCGAGTGTTTCTCGTGGTGTCAAAAGATCATAAAGAGCCGCATCGGACGATACGAATCCGAATTGTGCTCGCGCGCGCTCTGGTTCTTTGGCGACATCAAAACGCGCATAGACAATGCCTTCTCCAACTTCTTAGGCGTTGACAATGCCAAAGACATGCGCCTCGCAACTATCTT
>JACMKL010000288.1 GCA_014380105.1 Candidatus Melainabacteria bacterium | reverse complement strand
GGAATGATGGCAAAGTATTTTGCTACGTCATTTGCGATACTGAATGTGGTGAGCGCACCACGTGTCATTAATAGTTGTTTTCCAATCTCGACTATTTCAATTAATTTGGTTGGACTGGAATCCAGATCCACCATGTTGCCCGCTTCTTTAGCAGCTTGCGTGCCTGTGTTCATTGCGACTGCAACATCTGCTTGAGCCAGAGCGGGCGCATCATTGGTGCCATCGCCGGTCATTGCCACCAGTCGACCACCTTGTTGGGTTTCTTTGATCAATTGTAATTTTTGTTCGGGAGTTGCTTCTGCAAGATAATCATCGACACCTGCTTCGGCAGCAATTGCCGCCGCTGTAAGCTGATTATCGCCTGTAATCATGACCGTTTTGATACCCATCACTCTGAGTTGGGCGAAGCGCTCTTTGATTCCACCTTTGACGACGTCCTTCAATTGAACAACACCGAGTACATTTTTTCCGTCTGTAACTACAAGCGGCGTACTGCCTTCGCGTGCCACTCGCTCGACTGTTTCTCGAACTTGGTCAGGGAGTTGCCCTCCTTCTGACTTTATATAATTTTCGATGGCGTCTTTGGCGCCCTTTCTCAATCTTCGTCCTTCGAAATCGACTCCGCTCATACGGGTTTGAGCAGTAAAGGGAACAAATGTTGCCCCTAATTCGCTAATGTTTCTCTCACGAATTCCGTATCTTTCTTTTGCTAGAACAACAATGCTCCGGCCCTCTGGGGTTTCATCTGCCAGCGAGGCTATTTGTGCTGCGTCTGCAAGGTCTCGATCTGGAACACCTTCTGCAGGTAGAAACTCGGAAGCTTGGCGATTGCCTAATGTAATAGTGCCGGTCTTGTCTAACAAAAGCACGTCCACATCTCCGGCTGCTTCCACTGCACGGCCTGACATGGCAATAACGTTTGCCTTGATCAGCCTGTCCATGCCCGCAATTCCGATGGCAGAAAGCAGACCGCCTATCGTGGTGGGGATGAGACAAACTAAAAGTGCTATGAGAACAGTGAGACTGACTACTTTCCCCTGTCCAGCAGCATGCACGCTGTAGGCTGAAAACGGGAAGAGTGTTGCTGTCACGAGAAGAAAGACTAGAGTCATGCCCGCCAGCAGGATACTGAGAGCAATTTCGTTTGGAGTTTTTTGTCGCTTTGCACCTTCAACCAGGGAAATCATGCGATCTAAAAATGTTTCCCCAGGGTTTGTCGTCATTTTTATGACAAGCCAATCCGAAAGTACTTTGGTGCCACCAGTGACTGAGCTGCGGTCTCCACCGCTCTCTCGTATAACCGGTGCACTTTCCCCGGTGATGGCACTCTCGTCGACCGACGCGATGCCTTCTATAACCTCTCCGTCACAGGGAATTGTTTCGCCTGCTACGACTAAAACAACATCGCCTTTGCGCAAGTCCGAAGCACCAATCTCGGTGACACTACCACCGTATTTTGGTTCATCTAATTTTTTTGCTTTTACATCCTGGCGGGCCCTACGCAATGTGGCAGCCTGCGCTTTACCTCTCCCTTCCGCTATTGATTCAGAGAAATTTGCAAAGAGTAAGGTGAACCAGAGCCACAGCGAAACAGCCAGAATAAATCCTGGTTTTTCTTCTGCCGAACCGGTCAGAGCAGCAATGTAAAGCACCGTAGTTAGTATGCTTCCTATTTCTACAACGAACATGACCGGGTTGCGGAACTGCACACGCGGATCTAATTTTACAAAAGAGTCGATTAGAGCCTGTTTGAAGATTGCACTGGTGAAGAGATTTTTGCTGGAAGCATTGCGTGTCATTTTGCCACCACCATTTGCAATTGTTCAACGATCGGTCCTAGTGCTAACGCGGGAATAAAAGTCAACGCACCGAATATGAAGACTACTGAGATTAGAAGAGTAATAAACAGAGCGTTGTCGGTTGGCAGTGTTCCGGCGCTTTTGGGAACACTTTTCTTTGACGCTACTGATCCTGCGATAGCCAGTACGGGAATTGCCAACCAGTATCTGGCCAGGAACATCGCCGCTGCCAATGAGTAATTGTAGAAAGGTGTATTAGCGTTCAGTCCTGCAAATGCACTGCCATTATTGTTGCCGGCCGATGAAAATGCGTAGAGAATTTCACTGAAGCCATGTGCACCTGGGTTTAAGAGGCTAGATAGTCCGCAGTCCAGAGACACTGCCACCGCAGTGCCAGCCAAAACTAATAGTGGTGGCACTAAAATAATTATGGAAGCCATTTTTACTTCAAAAGATTCAATTTTTTTGCCCAGGTATTCTGGTGTGCGACCGACCATTAGACCTGCGATAAAGACAGTTATCAAAGCGAAAATGATCATACCGTAGAGTCCAGAGCCGACTCCGCCGAACACTACTTCACCTAGCTGTATCATAAGCATTGGTATCATACCGGCGATCGGCAAAAATGAGTCATGCATAGAATTGACCGAACCGTTGGATGCAACTGTTGTAGAGGTCGCCCAAAGTGCCGAATTGAAAATACCAAAACGTAATTCTTTACCTTCTAAATTCGTGATGCTGGCTAGACTCGATTGCATCTGCCTGAATAGTGGATTGCCTTGACCTTCACAAATTGAACAAACTAGAAGTGCAGCAAGGAAGATTACGAACATACTGATGAATAGTGCAGCACCCTGTCGCACCTGTTTGACCATGATTCCAAAAGTCCAACAAAGAGAGGCTGGAATCAAGAGAATCGCAAGTACTTCAAGTAGATTGGAAAATGGAGTCGGATTTTCGAGAGGGTGGCTGGAATTGACATTGTAGAAGCCGCCGCCATTGGTGCCTAACTGTTTGATTGCGATCTGTGATGCTGCTGGTCCCAAAGCAATGAGAGGCTTCTCGACGATTAATCCTTTTCCGTCTTTGATAGTCTCGAGAGGGGTATATTCTGCGCTCGGATTGAACGTTTGTACCACTCCCTGTGATACCAAAAATATGGTCAGTAGCAGTGAGAGAGGAAGAAGAATTTGATAAGTGGTGCGCACCATATCAACCCAGAAGTTTCCGATCTTATCTGTTGAATTGCGGGTAAATCCGCGGATGAAGGCAACTAGCACCGCCATCCCTGATGCAGCCGAAACGAAATTTTGCACCGTCATACCGAGCATCTGGCTCAAGTAAGACATTGTCTGCTCGCCCGAATAGCCTTGCCAATTGGTATTGCTGGCAAAACTGACAGCCGTATTGAGTGCACTGTCTGCGGATACTGAGGTCAAATGTTGAGGATTCAGAGGAAGAATCGGTTGAAAGCGTTGCAGTAAATAAACGGCGATAAGACCTGCGACATTGAACATTAGCATCGCCAACGCGTATTGCTTCCAATTCATTTCTTCGAGTGGATCGACCCTGGCGAGGCGATATGTTGTCGCCTCGAATGGGACAATCAGCGGACTCAGGAGTGTTTTCTTACCTTCATAGACAGCTGCCATATAAATTCCGAGCGGGATAGATAAGGCAATAAATAAGGTTAGGAAGAGGACTAGCTGAGTTATATCTGAAGGAGACATCGGTTTATAAAACTTCTGGCGTGAGTAGACATACAAGTAGATAGACGGCAAGCAATACGCCAACTACAGCAGCGATTGCATAAATTGTCGGGAGCATCAAATTTTCCTCAGTCGCTCAAGACCTAGAATCAACAACAGCGTCGAAGCGGTCATGAGCACCAAAAATAGTGTTGCGTAAAAATCTGCCAAACCCAATCACTCCACCTTCTACGCTTTCACTATCCCGCGCAAGCCGTTTAGTAAGAGTAAAGAATCAGTGCTTCAGCATCAAAATAGTGTAATGACGATTCTGTCCGGCATTAGGTTAGTTATTCTGCAACTTTTTGTGGATGTTCTGAAAAGATTTTTTGAGTAGGCGGTCTAGAATGTCAGACGCTTCTTTAATAGAGTTAGTAGTGTCGACGAATTCAGCCTTCTTGTAGTCGGAATCTTTTCCAAGCACTAACAATCTCTCTCTTCCAACGCCCAGCTGTAGAACGGCTGAGCGGGCGGCAATATTTTCTTCTTGTGTGAAATCTGCTAGGACTTGTTCTATATCGTTTTTTATAATCGACACTAGGCTGTCGATTTGATTCACATATGAATCCACCCAGAGCTTGCGGGCGGGTAAAGGAGTACCTGCGGTAGTCGAAGTATTTCCGATGTTTTGGAAACCATATGGATATAGCTGTTCGTCGAATGGCACAGGTTTGCCGTCGATGTATTTGTTGATGTACTCGTCGTACTCAACAATTCTTATGTCGCTTCTGTTGAATTCATTTTGTAACTCGCTTGACGCTTTTTTTACTCTCGCCAGAGTGTGATGCAGCTGCCGGCGAACATCAGCCAATTTACTTAAATGAAGCGCTTCGTCTCTGCTTATGTTCGATTTTGAGCTGTCTGTCTGCTTTAAGTCAGTATCAGCGGCATTGGCAGACGCTGTACTCGCAACAAGAGCCATAAAGAAGAATTTCGCTAAACCGGCTTTCATTTCAAACCCTCTATTATCGATGCAAGCACACCATATAACCTCGCTCGTATTCAAGGAAGAGCTTTGCAAGTAGCTTTTATGTAATTTTGATCTCCACCTCTTCGAGCTTGAGC
>JACMKL010000287.1 GCA_014380105.1 Candidatus Melainabacteria bacterium | reverse complement strand
CGGAAATACACAACGCTCCGGCTATTCGATACCATTTACATTCAAAGAATTTGGCAAGCGTGTAGTTGTCGAAGCAGAGATTAACGGCAGAAAAGCGCCACTAATGATGGACACTGGCAATACCGCCGCTGGTATCGCCTTCACCTCTTTGCCACAAGCCGAAAGATATGGCATCATCATCCCCGGCGACGCGACAGACTCGGTACAAGGCGGCGTTTCGGGTTGGGGCAGGGTCAAAGTTTTTTACGTCAACCGCGTCAAAGTCGGTCCGATCGATCGCGCGCATGTCAAAGTTTCAGTCAACATGAACACTTCAGAATCGGGCGATGACCCGTTATTAGGTCACGAATTTTTCGATGGCTGGCAATATAACATCGATATGAAAGAAAATAAGATTTATCTTTTGCGCAGGTAGCACACAGAAAGGGGCGCCGGGTAAACCAGCGCCCCCCAATGTTTGCGAATCTTGGACTATTTAGCCAATGGTGGCATAAGTGGTGCATCAACGATGTGCACAATGCCATTGCTGCATTGAATGTCTGCTTCTTTTACACGAGAATTATTGAGCCAGAGTTCTGACACGCTCTTATCGTTGTCTTTGGAAGCAACTTTAACTAACTGTCCTTCGAAAGTTTGGAAGTTAGGCATTCCCTTTAAATCTGCAGAAGTCAGCTTCTTGCCTTTGACGAATTCATATTTAAAAACTTGCGTTAGCTTTTTCTTGTTGCCGAACAACGTATCTTTGTCAGATTGGTTCAGCTTAGCCCAACCTTTATCGTCGCAAGCGAAAACGGTGTATGGACCTTTACCTTTCAACTCGTTATCGAGTTCATATGTTTGTTCCAGACCTTGAAACATTGTATGGAAGGCGCCTCTAGCGCGCAATGTGTTTATGATGTCAGTGGTGTCAGCTGTGGACATCTTCCCACCAGTGGTGAGGTCCTTCGCGAACGATGGTGCGAATGACATCGCTCCGATCAAGAAGCCTGCTGCGACCAAAGAAATTGAACGTGCTTTCATTTAAAACCATCTCCATTAAGCCGTACGGCTAAGTTGATCGATCACGAGTTACAACCTGCCTATTGAGATCTAGTGCCAGCGGGTGGCACTAATACCGTTGAGTTAGAGAGCTCTGACGCCCAAAAGTTCCATCACTCGTGAAACATTCTGCGAAAACTTCAAAGTGCCAAAATGTCTGGGAACATAAGTTTTTCAGCGGCGTCTCTCGGTGTCCGTGCTTGGCTCGACCGCAAACCCGGGTCGGCACGACCCTATTTCTCCCAAAACACAACGCACGTGCCGCCGCTTTGTTTCCTGCAAAGCGGCGGTCTGCTCTGTGGCAAATCGCCAATTTAATACCGTTTTCCCCAATATTTATTACTATATGACACCTTTCATTTATCGCTGGCGGTCATTTGACCGTTCTGCAAGGCATCCCGGGTAGTTTCACGTAAGCTGTGGGGTTCCAGAATGGCTACGAGTGCAGTTCTTGAGTCGTCTGTTGAACAAGCAGAAGAGCAAAGTGACCCTGTGCAGCAAGCTGCCGTAATCGATAACACCGTGCCTTTGGAAGGTCCGAAGCCCTGGCATGTTCTCCTGGCGACATGGCTGGGCGGAGTGTTCGACGGTTTTGACTCTTCAATTTTTGCCATGGTCCTCTTCCCGGCCGTTTCCGAAATAATGGGAACCCAGTCCCACGCGGTCGTTGGGCTTTACGGCTCATATATCATTGCCCTCTTCATGCTCGGCTGGGCACTCGGAGCGGTCGGCTTCGGAGCCCTGGCTGACAAAATTGGCCGTGCAAAGACACTAACCATCACCATTCTTGTCTACGCACTTTGCACAGGGTTATGCGCTTTCGCTCACACCTGGTGGGAAATGGGCATTTACCGCTTCCTGGTCGGTGCAGGCATTGGCGGCGAGATGGGCATCGGAGCAGTCCTCTTGACTGAATGCTGGCCGAAGAAATCACGCATTCAAGCAGTTGGCTTCATGGCAACGTCTCTGGGCTTCGGCTATTTGTTGACCGCTTCCCTCAACCTCTGGCTCGGACAATACGGCTGGCGTTATCTTTTCCTCGCCGGAATTATGCCTGCCTTCCTGACCATTTATATGCGGATGAAACTCAAAGAATCTGATCACTTCACCGAAGTAAAAGAGACTCGCAAATCAGCTCTCGCCAAAAGTGAAGAGGAGCGAACAGAAGAAGAAAAGAAATCCCTTCTCCCTGCTTTTGCCACACTCTTCTCACCGCAATATCGTGAGCGCACAATCATAGTGTCTATGCTTACAAGCTGTGCAATCATAGCCTGGTGGGCTGTTTTGTCATGGATACCATCCTGGGTAAATCAGATTTGCGGAACACTGGCTATTGAACAACGCAGTCACGTCATGTTCTTCAAAGATATCGGCATGATTATGTCCGGGCTCTTGGGCGCAATGATGATCACCAAACTTGGCTATAAAAAATGCATGACCTGGACTTTTGTCTTTGCATTTATTGCCACAATCTCTCTGTTCATGGGCTTCAAGAGCTTTACTCCTATGATTTTCCCATTCATTTTGGCGGTGGGATTCTTCGCGCACGTGCCATTTGTTTTGTTGTGGGGATACATTCCGGAACTTTACGAAACCAGAATTCGCAGCACTGCATTTGGTATCACCTACAACGTGGGTCGCTTGCTCGCGGCAGCAGCTGTCATGGGTAGCGGCGAACTGATCAAGCTATTTGGAGGGTCTTATGCAATGGCAGCATCGTCTGTTGCTGTAATATTCTTGGTGGGCTCAGTCGTTGCGACTCGAATGCCAATACCTTGCGGAAAAATGATTGACGGTTAGTTACACAGAAAAGGAACCCATGAACGAAGAAGACGACGACGATGATGAAATCGGCAAAGACCTAGAAACTGAAGAAAGCGAATTCGAAGACGTAAGTAGCATGCTTCAGACGCTTAAGAATAGTGGCGTCGATCTCAGCGAGCCACGACCAATCGAACACACATTCTATTGCCAGGATGCCGAGGCCGTCGATAAATTAGCGGAACACATGAAGTCTCTGGGCTATGAAATTGACGACGCAGTCTCAAATTTAGCATTCAAAGCTGATATGAAACCGGGCGAATTCATGCTCGTTGTCACTGAAAACGCATGCCCAGACCAGATGGAAATGAAAGAAGATCAGTTCGACGAAATCGCCGATCAATTTTCTGCCACTTATGATGGTTGGGGAACGGCTATTTAGGGCGTTCTAGAAATCTAATATCTGTCCGGCGACGGAGGAAAATAAGTTTGACTGCTCCAACTTTTCGAATAATCGTTGAAGAAATCATGTCGACTCATCACGCCCTCCTGCGGCGTGAACTGCCCCAAATAACCGATATGCTGAAATCACTCACCGAAAATGCTGACAGTGCGCCCCTTGATGAAGCACAAATGATCTTTCAGAAGGTGCGCTCGAAAGTTGAAACGCATCTTCGAGATGAAGAGACAGTGCTGTTTCCCACAGGTATCGCGCTTGAATCAGGTAGTCGACCCGAACAATCTGAGATGAATTTTCTTGAGCGCCTTGCCGAAATGGAAAAAGAACATGACGGCTGTAGTAAGACATTAGACGGTGTGAGCCACACTATCGCTGAGCACGCGCCTGACAGTGAGTTGAAAGACAAACTTCTAAAGGCAATCGAACTCGTTCAGCTCGATTTCGTTTCGCACGTGGATAAAGAAAACAACACAGTACATCCAATGTTTATTGAGTTGATTGCTTTGTCTCAACGGATTTAATGTGATGCCCTAATGCCTTTGAAAAAGAAATCGCCAAGCTCTATTCCTGGCTGGATTACTGAAACGCACAACGGCGTTTTTGAAATTGGAATAACCACCGATGAAAAGCACAGTGGCACTTGCTGCGCCTACATAGGTTCTGAGACAGATAAGCCAACGAATTTTGGTAATTTGCTTCAAGAAATTTCCCCGGAGGAATTTTCCGGAAAGCGCCTGAGAATGACTGCCTGGGCAAAGTCCAAAATCAAATCTGGCACTGGCAATTTTTGGGTGCGAGTCGACGGTGACTGGAAAAATGCAGCTGCCGTTGGAGCCTTCGATAATATGTTTGAACGACCCATTATCGGAAATACGGAGTGGACACAATATCAACTTGTTGTCGAAGTTCCCGAAACCAGCTCAAACATTGCATTTGGCTGTTTCCTAAATGGCTCCGGAGCTTTATTTATTGATGACATTTCCTTCGAAGTAGTAGGCAAAGATGTTCCACTGACTGGACGAACGCCTAAGGCTCACCCAGTAAAGAAACCAACAAATTTGAATTTCGAAAGATAAACTTGCGGTAAGCAAGCTTTGCAAATTCAGAAAGGTGACT
>JACMKL010000286.1 GCA_014380105.1 Candidatus Melainabacteria bacterium | reverse complement strand
CTTTCCCTGGGCGGGACACTCAGGCATGCAGATGGTAGAGAAAGTTGCAGAAACAATAGAACGCGCCAGGACTACGTTGGTTTTTACCAACACCCGCTCGCAGTGCGAGATGTGGTATCAAAGGCTGCTTGAGATTCGACCGGATTGGGCTGGCGAAATGGCTCTCCACCACGGCTCTCTCGACCGCGCCACCCGAACTTGGGTTGAAGAAGCAGTAAAAGACAGCCGCCTAAAATGTGTAATATGCACATCAAGTCTTGACCTTGGCGTCGACTTTTCACCCGTAGAACAAGTCTTGCAATTGGGCAGTCCGAAGGGAATAGCGCGTCTACTGCAAAGGGCAGGACGAAGCGGTCACCAACCAGGAGCGCAAAGTAAAGTCGTATGTGTCCCGACTCATGCTATGGAAATTGTTGAATTCTCAGCTGCTCAGAAAGCTTTAGATGAAGGACATATAGAAGCACGTACTCCTCCTTCAAAACCGCTCGATGTACTCAGTCAACATCTAATTACGCTCGCTGTCGGAGGCGGATTTCGCAAACAAGAAATGTTTGACGAAATTAGAACAGCCTATTCCTATCGCAATCTAAATATGCTCGAATTCGATTGGGTGCTGGATTTCATAACCAACGGCGGTCGCGCCTTGAGTGCATATCCTGAATACTGCAAAGTTGACGAGGCGGAAGGTTTTTACACAGTCGAAAATGACACTGTCAGAAAAAGGCACCGGATGTCGATCGGCACAATAACAAGTGACGACACCATGAGTGTTGTATTCATGAGCGGCGAAAGAATTGGCTCGATGGAGGAGTCCTACTTAGCGCGATTAAGACCGGGCGACAAATTTATTTTTGCAGGGCGAAACCTTGAGCTTGTGCGAATGAGAGACATGAAAGCCTATGTTCGTATAGCGCCATCCAAAGGAGGCGCTTTTCCGCGCTGGATGGGCAGCAGAATGCCACTTTCTTCAGAACTTTCAGAAGCAGTGCGAAGTGAGCTTGGTGATGCTGCGCGCGGCAAATATGTATCTGTCGAAATGCAACTAGTTAAACCGCTGCTAAAACTGCAAGAACAGTGGTCACAAATTCCCCAGGAAGACACCATTTTAGTTGAACACTTCAAATCACGTGAGGGCTTTCACCTCTTCATCTATCCATTCGAAGGTCGCCTGGTTCACGAAGGTTTGGCAGCGCTGCTTGCATACAGAATGTCGCTGTACGCACCAGCATCTTTTACAATGTCCATCAACGACTACGGTTTTGAAATGCTTTCAAATATCGATATCCCTATCGACATGCTTTCCGAACACCACTTGTTCAACCCCGAAAATCTAGCCGAAGACATTTTGTCGAGTATGAATGCATCTGAAATGTCTCGCAGACAATTCCGCGAAATCGCGCGGATAGCCGGTCTTGTCTTTTCGGGATATCCGGGCAAATCAAAAACAGGCAGACAAATTCAAGTATCGAGCGGTCTTCTATTTGACGTTTTTTCAGAATATGATCCGGAAAATCTACTTCTTCATCAAGCACGAAAGGAAGTTCTGGAGTTGCAACTAGAAGAAAGTCGACTGAGGCTCGCCATGCAGCGGCTATCTCGAAGTGAAATAATATCTGTAGAACTGGAAAGACCATCGCCCATGGCTATGCCACTACTGGTAGAGCACTGGAGAGGCAAAGTGAGCTCCGAGACCATTGCTGAAAGAGTTGAGAAAATGCAGTTAGCATTGGTAAGAAAGTCGACGCCGAAAAAGAAAACTGTATCGCCAAAGGCATCATAGATGACACTGGTAAGGACTGAAGGCTGGTTGAAGTTTGAAACTCAGGGGGAGGAGCTCACTCTTCTTCCACAACGCGCAATTTATTGGGAGAGCAAAAAAACGCTCCTCGTCGCCGATGTACACTTCGGCAAAGCTGCTACATTCAGGGCTTTGAATGTTGCTGTTCCAGCCGGCACAACTGAAAAGGATCTGAAAACACTATCCAAAATGATTGGCGAGACGGGGGCAAGAAAGGTAATCTTTCTCGGAGATCTTGTCCACAATTATCGAGGCCTGACCGACCGCGTCAGTTCTCTTTTATCTGCCTGGAGAGAGTTTCATGACGATTTGGAAATCACACTTGTGCGCGGAAACCATGACAAAAAAATTCCACAGATAGAACAACTCTTGCGATTGAATATTGTTGCCGAGCCACTGATAGTCCCGCCATTCGCACTAAAACATCATCCTGAGGCAGAAAAGGAACATTATGTTCTTTGTGGTCACACTCACCCAGCAGTATTACTTTTCGGGAAGGCTCGTCAGAAATTGCGTCTGCCCTGTTTTTGGTTTGCAAAGAAAGTTGGCACTCTACCAGCGTTTGGAAGCTTCACGGGATGTGCTGTGATAGAACCAGAAGAAGGCGAACATATTTTTGTAATCGCCGAAAACAAAGTTATGGAGGCTTTAGGATAGGCCTTAACCACTCTTGTAAGGCAAACTCCGGCTTTATACTGTTGAGATACATTAGTTAAGCGCTGGAGTTTGTCATGGATGAGGACGCAAACAGAAAGTTCGAATTGAGAACAAAAGCACTTTACTTAGTATCAGCAGCAATCTTTTTACTACTGTTTTTCCTTCAGCTACCTAAGCACTACCGAGGTCAATTTCATTATCTTGACAGTGGATACATAACTCAAAAGTTTCAGGACCAGAAATGGCTTGATGTCAGAGTTAGCGATGTGCACAAACAAGACAAATCTCTCACTGTTGAAGAGCAACAGGACTTTAGCCTCTTTGCGGACATTGAATATCTCGGTCAAAACATTACCGGCTTACAGATAATTGTTTCCGGTGACGCCATTGTGAAAGAGCTCATTGACGTAAAAGAATGCAGAGTCAAAAAGGATGGAGAATGGCAGACAATTAACGGTAAATCTGACATACAACGCCACGTATT
>JACMKL010000285.1 GCA_014380105.1 Candidatus Melainabacteria bacterium | reverse complement strand
CAACATCTCGCGGCTCGTGGTACTAAAACTGAAAACAGATATGAAATTATGGTTGGATTAGCAGAAAACTATTGTGCAAAAGAAAAACTTCGCGACGGTCGAGAAGTGACTATTCGTGCACTGAAGTCCCAAGATAAACAGATTTTGGTTGAAGGAATGCACCATCTCAGCCCAACATCTCTCTATTATCGGTTCTTAATGCCAAAACGTGAGTTAACGGACCAGGAGCTCGCTTACTTTACCGAAGTTGACTACTTTCACCATATGGCACTACTGGCCTCTGTTGGTGAAAATGGTGTTTTCGTGCATGCTGGAATCGGACGGTACATCATGCCAAATAACACCGAGGCTTCGAAAAGGGCGGAACTGGCGTTTGCCATAATCGAAGAATATCAGGGTATGGGTATTGCCACTTTGTTGCTAAAACATCTAACTAAACTGGCAAAAGAATCAGGAATAAAAGAATTTACCGCACTGATAATTCCCGACAATATCAAAATGCTGCACGTTTTTCGGCATAGTAATTTATTGATGAAAACTAGCCACGGCAATCCAGGTACGCTAGAGATTACATTGCAAATACCATAAAAGGCTGTCGAAAGAAGGTGCAGAAAATTGTTTAGAAAGAAGTCAGGACTACTCACTGTCATACTTACCGCCAGTTTCGTAATGATCCGCACTTGCGCTCTTGCAAATGGAGTTAAACGCTACGACGAACAAAAGGCGGGAGCGAATGCCTCCAAAGCAGAGAACAAAAGCAAACAAAAACAGTACTCGAAGAAAAGAACAGTTCGCGCGAAAGCCATAACGTCAGTGAGTATGGGCAAAAACCTCTACAAACAATATCAATGCTTTGACTGCCATAGCATTGCCGGCAAAGGTTGTAAAGACGGGATGAAACTCGACGGAATCGGCTCTATACGAACAAAGGAATTTATTCGCGAACACATCGTAGATCCGGACAAACATTTCGACAAACATCCGGAAGCGTTTCAGGTAGATCTCAATCTAATGCCACCACAGCAGCTAGAACCAGCTGAAGTAGCTAGTCTTGTCGAATATCTCTGTTCACTGAAATAAACTTCTTTAGAGTCTAAGGTAGAAATTCACGAATGAAAGGCTCTGCTTCAGAGTCTTGCTTGCCTTCAGCATTTTGAAATCTATCTGGATGCCAAACCATAATCAATCTTTTGTGGCGGCGTTTGACTTAAGAGAAGCGGTTAGACCTGATCGGCAATAGTAAGAATTATTTTGCCCGAATGTTTTGCATCAATCAGAAAAGCATGGGCAAGTTGGGCTTCTGACAAATCGAAGACCTCTACTCTGGGATCAATTACGCCTTTAACCGCCAAATCAAAAATCGATTCCAAATCAGCTCTGTAAAAATCTGGATATCTATCAGCCCATTTATCAACCATGTAACCGCAAACACTTTTATTCGAAGCCATTATTGATAATGATGACCACCAGGGCATTTGCATTAGCTCTCGGATCACAGCGATAAAATCCTTTCGCCCATTTTTCATCATTGCTTGCACGCCGAATAAAATTAGTGAGCCTCCTTCGTCGAGCATAGAAAACGAGCGTTTTGCATTTTGCCCCCCAATTCCGTCAAATACAGCATCAACTCCCGTTGGAGCCAAACTAAGCAACGTCTTCACAGCGTCACGCCTTTCTAGCGCCGTTGCACCCTTTTCAGAAATAATTCCGTGTTTCTGTTTGTTGCCGACGCCGTATGCAGTTATTCCAAAATGTCGAGCCAAGTCCAGCAGAATAGATCCAACACCACCAGTTGCTCCGAAAACGACTATGCTTTTGATTCTCTCAGGACAGCAACGTCTCATCATCTGATAAGCAGTCAAGCCATTGAGTATCAATGCGGCAGCCTTTTCCGGCTTTATTGCTGTGGGGACATTGACCAATTTTTTTTCATCGACAATAACTTCAGAAGCATAACCACCTACCGATGTAAGCGCAGCCACGTAGTCGCCGACTTTAAAACTGCTAGTTTTTGCCCCCAACTCTATGACATGACCGACTATTTCATAACCTGGGGTAAATGGTGGCTTAACCTGTGGGTTTAGTCCTTCTCGACCCATTACATCAGCAAAAGCAACGCCGCAGGCTAAATTGCGGACTAAAACTTCGCCGGGTTTAGGCCTGTCGGCTTGATAATTTTCTAATTGCAAAACTTCCGGTCCACCCGGCTTCTTGACCATAATACGACGTGCCACTTTTTTACTCCAGAATACTTAGAAAATCCTACAAGCTTGTGGTAAATTTTGTATAGTAGGTACTCTAAAGTAACCACACAATTATGACTGTCGCAAAAAAACCAGAGCTAGAATGCCAAGCTACGCACCATTTACTGGTGACACTGACGCGGCCGTGGTCCCTTCATATACTTCTTGTTCTGCACATCTCTGGCCCAACAAGATTCGGTGAATTACGCCGAAAACTGCTCGGTATTTCTTCGCGCATTTTGACTGCAAGGCTTCGCCACATGGAAGAGATGGGTTTTGTTAATCGAGTCTGTACTTCTACAAGGCCACCTCAAGTGACATACAGTCTTACAGAGCGAACTAAGGAACTCGGCGAGCCAATGACACAGCTCGACGCTCTAGCCAAAAAATGGGCTGTTGAAGATCTCACAAATAAACAGCCTCAGACTCAAAAAGCGGCTTACAGACGCAAAGCAACATCACGGGATAGTAGCGTTTGACATGGCGATCATCACCACTAAATAAAAGCGGCTCAAAAGCTCGCAGACGTCCGGTCTATAGTGCAATTTCTTGCTAGAAGCTTAATTGCTTCACCATGATTAGACCAGAGGTGGTTGAAGTGGCTCGTAAAAGCCTGCCCGTGGGCAGTTTTGAGAAATTGATTCGCAAGTGTAAAATCCTGGCTGAGTAATTTTCCACGATGAACACTGACAGCAGTATGCTGGCACCGCATTCAGTGTCAATTTGAGACGCAGTCTAACTCGAATTATCTCTAAAACAAGCCTGCAGCCTATGCTCTGAACAACTGCAGACGGTTCATGTTTCGCAATGAATAATATCAAAATGCATAGACTCGGCATGACTGACCATCTTGCATAAAATCAGAACTAAGTCTAGAAAGAAGGATTAACGTCTCGAATTGACGTTGAAAACCGACGCGCCCAACTGCCAAAACCAGCACCAGCAGGGAGTTTACATGACTGGCTACGTCATCAATCTTTGATACCATTTATGGTATCGAGGCAATATTCTCAGAAAGAGCCATAATAGAAAAAAATGTTTGCCAACTACGGTAGCCATTCAGTAACATGAAACAGGTTGTCCTGATACGGGTGGTAATTGTGTCGTCTATTAATTACATCCAGCTAGAAAGCGAAAAGCAAAATTTAGAGGAGCTTCGTGACTACCGAGCGGCATGCGAACTGCAAAAACGAATTATTTTTGTAAGGGAAGAGGATCCAAAATCAACTGCTGGAGATGTAGGTGACGCCTACCTCAGATTAGGTAGGTATTTAAGAATTCTCAACGAAACAGAGCATGCAGAGCTCGCATTCATAAGGTCTTTAGGACTTCTTCGAATTTTTCACGGTAAGGGTCACGAAAAAGTCAAAGATGCAATGCATCAAATCAAAGAACTCAGGGAGCTACGCGCGCGACCAAAGAGTGACAAAATTGACCGAAGATTCGCTGAATACAAACGCAGCAACAAGCTTTAGTTGACTAACATGGAGTAGAGAAACTGCATCCTAGATGGGTCAGCTAGGGGAATTTGCTTTTGCATCGCCGTCCTGCTTTTCCTGTTCTAACCTCGGTGTCGCTGGCAGCAGCTTCTTAATTTCTGCTATCAAAAGAGGTCCGTCGAACACCGGCATGTTTATAAACACATTGGCTCCCAAGACATTGCCAGCTTTTTCCGTTGAAGCGTTGACCTTTGTACCCACATAACCGGGCGCCAACGCCAATGTCATGAACATGGTGTTTTCATGAATGGGATCTTCTCTAAGCCTTTTCAAAAAATCGAACAAAGATTCGTCTTCCAGATAGGCGGCGCAAACTATAACGTCAGCATGATTTTTCCCGTTCAAAAACGCAAATGCTTCCTCTATTGAATGGGCTCCGATCACCGAATGCCCGACGTCCTTACAGGCTGTTTTTAATATATCGGTGTGCTCAACTGAATCCATAATCAAAATTCTAAAAGTGTCTTTGGCCGGAAGCCGAGAACTAATTGTAGCCGCTTCTACTACTGGTTCATCCATCATCATATTCCTCAGTTAGTGATAAGACCTAAGCTGCCCATTGAGCGATCATCTTTTTCAGTTGAACGAGTGGAAAAGGCTTAGGCAAATAATCATCCGCGCCCGCATCCAGGCACTTTTCGCGGTCTCCCGGCATAGCATTAGCCGTTACAGCAATGATTGGAGTCTTGAACCCGCTCTCGAACTCAAGCAATCGAATCTCTCTTGCACAATGAATTGCTTCAACACTAGGCATTTGCAGATCTAGCATTATTAGATTGAAGCGAACGTATTTTAAAAGCTCTAGCGCTGTTGAGCAGCTATCTACTACACAACAAACCATACCTACGTTCTCTTCGATGAGACTGAAAAACCTCTGCTGAGAAGGATTATCTTCTATAACTAGTACTAGCGCAGAATTTGATTTCATGGCTTTAATTTGTAATTTTTCAATCTCGTCTCTGAACATTTGCACCTCTATCGACTAAGTGACGACTCCTTATGCAATTCGTTCCATTTAAATGGTATTAAATCCGGTATTAGTCGAGAGATACACTTGTTCGAAAAAAAGACCGGAAGGATGATAAGGATTAATAAAGGCGCATCTTTGGTTTAGGGTTAGGTCTGCGAGATCATGATGATTACGGTCTAAAAGTAATCCGGTTTTGAACTCCGAAAAGGTCTATGCTATTAGCAGATCGGGGCTCTTGCCGCCAGTATCGAAGTTGCAATTTTGAGTAGCTGTGAACACCTTGTCTTTGTCCTACGACGTGGTGAAACATGCAATCTCGAATTTTAATCGTACTTGAGTTGGAAGAAACAGCGACCAGTGTGGCTGAATCGTTCAAAACGTCAGGCTACAAAGTCACCCTTTGCAAAGACTTTACAGCTGCCAAGAAAATTTTAGATAGTAAGAATATTGCGCTCATCATCGCTGATGTTCATCCCGAAAATGGTGGAAGCGTTTACGACTTCATTCGCTATGCGAAGAAAAATCCATCGACTCAGGCAATACCTTTTATCCTATTCAGTCTACAACCTACTCGCCTCGCGAAGTATCTTGAAGATGGCGTGCGCACTACAGCACGTCTTCTGGGCTGCGACATGTATTTATCGATGGAATATTTTGACCAAGAAAAATTTCAGATGGGAATTGAATCGTTTTTACCCAAATCTCAAGATTCATCTATGAACAAAAACAAAGAAGGTAATAAATGACAGCGAAAATTCTTGTAACTATGGGACACGAAGACGATAGAAACGTCATTGCCGAGTGCCTTGAACGCGTTGCCCATGAGGTCACGAAAGCCGACACTTTTCATAATGCTATGGAGATTTTGAGAAGCAAGGATTTTGATTTGATTTTATGCGATGTGCATTTGCAAAATGGTGGCAGTGTATTTGATTTTCTGAGGTGGGTCAAAGGTGATCCCCACCTGGTTAGCACCCCTTTTGTCTGCTACAGCGCAGAACCACCTGAGGTAGGCAAATATCTAGCCGATGGTGTGAGAACGGCCGCGCGAGCCCTTGGTGCCGCGAGATACATAATCATGCCAACGTTTGATGGGGCGGCGCTTCTTCATGAGCTTGAGTGGCTAATTCCGGAGCAAAAGACGGGCAGCTATTACAATGGCTCAATGGTTTCTAATGGTCATGTTTAGCTGAGACATTGCAACCTAAAGATTGAGCAAAAGCGGTTTTCAAGTAATAGCTGTTTTTGATGAAAGCGTTTGTACACGTTTATTATCGTACTTATTTAATGTTACAGTTGTGCTGAGGGATAGTAGTCCGCTTTTGCGCGGGCGCATTCATAGGCGATAGACATTGAAACATTCATACTCCAGGTCCGACAACAATTCCAGCTGGTATCACAAAAGTCTCGCTCTCATCATCGCTCTGTCCGCCTCAACATCCGCCACGATTTCGCCTCCCGCATTCGCTGGCGAAAGCACGATGCCACCAACCTGGACTGACAATGTCAGCCCAGAACTCGCGGCCAAATACGTATACACCGAAGATGGTGAATACACCAAAGCACTAAATATTCCGACTTATCAGTGGATGCCAGCAGGCACAGAACCAAAAGTAGTATTCATTGGAATTCACGGATTGACCCTTCACGGGCGCAGATTCAGGACTTTAGCGCGCAGCCTTGCCATCAATGGTGCAGGCTTCATTTCCATGGACATGCGCGGTTTTGGACGTTGCAAATTTGATGAGAAACATCAGTTCAGCACGCCGGAAGAAGATCGCACCAAAATCAACCATCACAAAAGCTACGATGACATTGTGCAGCTGGCGACGCTGGTCAAGCAAAAATATCCGAACACCAGAGTTGTCGCTCTTGGTGAAAGTCTTGGATGCACGTTTTGCGTCCACCTCGCAGCCGAGCATCCGGAGCTGATTTCGGGAATTGTTCTCTCCGCGCCAGCTGTTCGACTCAATCACGACATGTATATCGGAAAAGGACAAGTTCTACAGGGCTTGAAGGCAGCAATTAAGCCGAGTCACGAAGTGGATCTAACGGGCTTCTTCACTGAACTTTGCTCGAAGCGTGCAGATGTTCAGAAAGAAATGACGGACGATCCGATGGTGCTAAAGCAACTCACATTGGAAGCGTTAGTATCGACAGATGCGTTCTGCGACAAGACCGCTGATTTTGGGAAGGCGACGCCTCAATCACTTGCGGTTTTGATTTTGCAAGGTAGCGCCGATGGTTGCGTTTCACCAAAACATGTCACTGACCTTATGAACGCAATGAAGTCCGATGATCAGACATTAGATTGGCGCGGAAATTTTGGACACCTTCAATTAGAAACAAGCTTCATGCGTGGCGAAACCATTTCGGCAATTGCGAATTGGTTGAGTGCTCACACGAATGAGCGCAAAGCAATCATCAGTAATTTTGAAAAACAGATCCAGAATTTGGGTGGAACGGTTCTGCGCTGATGGATGACCAGGACGAGCAGAACCAGCATTCTGGGCAATCCCAAAATAAATCTCCCACTCTTTCCAATGATGCGCAGGAGAACAGAGGCGAGATTGATTATGCGGAAATTGTCGCCGATAGATATCGCATAGTTTCGCTCCTCGGCCATGGTGGCATGGGAGCAGTCTACAAAGTCGAACAAATTTTCTTAGAGCAAACATTTGCTCTCAAAACTTTAACAGCCAAAAATTTTTCTGACATTGCAATCAAACGTTTTCAAAAAGAAGCACAAGCGGCGGGCAAACTCACTCATCCAAACCTCGTACGTGCGCTCGATTTCGGCGTTCTGAAAAACGGCAATCCGTTTTATGTAATGGACCTGGTGGAAGGTGACAATCTCGCCGAATATTCGAGGAAAATTGGGTCACTAAACCTCGAAGAAGTTTTCAAAATTTTCATTCCTATCTGTTTTGCTTTGGGATATGCACATACGGAAGGAATTATTCATCGCGACATCAAGCCCGGCAACATAATGTTGGCGAAGACAGGCAATCCCATAGATCCGTTCGTGCCTAAAATAGTTGATTTTGGAATTGCAAAACTGACAGACGCGGAAGATGGAACAGCGGTCAATTTGACGCAGACGGGAGAGATTTTCGGAACTCCTTTATACATGAGTCCAGAGCAGTGTTATGGAAAAAAACTCGATCATAGAAGTGACATTTATTCTCTCGGCTGCGTGCTTTATGAGGCGCTGACCGGTGCGCCACCCTTCACCGGAGAAAGTGTGCTGGCAGTGATGTTGCGACATCAATCGGAAGAACCGGCGAGTCTAAAGGAAGCAT
>JACMKL010000284.1 GCA_014380105.1 Candidatus Melainabacteria bacterium | reverse complement strand
TTCCAGATTGGCTTTTCCAGACACCATATCGACTGTTTCACGAAATTCGCTTATTGCCGTTTCGTTAGCAATACTGATTGCCAGAAATACTGATACACCAAGGGCGATACCAGTGACTGTGATAGCCGACCTACGCCAGTTTCGCAGTAAATCTCTGATAATAAACGGATAAAAAAGCTGACTAATCATGCGTCAATAAAATTCCATCGCGCATCTCTAGTGTTCTATCGGCAAACGCTGCAGCCTCACGACTGTGAGTCGCCATTATCACCGCCAGGTTTCGCTCTCGATTGAATTCTTTTATTAAGTCTAAAATCTTCTCGCCATTTTGCGTATCAAGATTGCCTGTCGGTTCATCAGCAACCAGCAGTTTTGGTTTGTGCACCAGTGCTCTGGCGATCGCAACACGCTGCATTTCTCCGCCAGAAAGTTGAGATGGAAAGAAATTGACTCGATGTTCGAGACCTACTCGCGCTAATAATTCGCGCGCAGATTTCTCGGCTTCTTTCAGCCTGTGGCGCTGGTTTAGCTCAATGGGGACAAGAATATTTTCCAGCACAGAAAAGGTAGGCAGCAAATTAAAAGCTTGAAAAACAAAACCGATGTTTTCGCCTCTTACGTGCGTAAGCTGCTCATCATTTAGCTCGGAAAGTGACTGTCCGGCAAAATTTATGGTTCCTGAATCCGGCGTGTCTATCGCACCTATTAAGTTGAGTAGCGTGCTCTTTCCGCATCCGCTTGGTCCCATGATGGCGACAAACTCGCCTTCGGCAATGTCAATGGAAGCGTCCTTAACCGCGTCAATACTATGGGCCCGATAGCATCGAGACACCTTATTCAGAGATAAAAGAACTGTAGAATCGCCAGCCAACGTACATCCATCCTTGCTGACTGTATTGTAGTCAGCTCAAAGAAACTTTGGGTGAACGTCTCTCGCCCGATGCTCTATTATTTTGAGCTTTTCTTGGTGACTTTGGTTTCTTTCTTGCTGACAGATGCCTCACGGCTCTCTTTCTTGCCTTTGTCCGTTGATTTTGAGTTGGCTCTCAAGAAATCGTTAACGAAATCCTGGCTCAACTGTTCAACGGCTTCTTTAGGATTATGTGAGGCGATGAAGACTTTGTCGCTGTAAGTGACGGCTCTCACTTTTGCTTTCGGATCACGCAAGAGTGAAACCCATTGAGTGACGGTCAGATCAGCGATAGTGTGACTGGTGGTTTTGAAGAAAGAAATTTGCAAAATAGCGTCGACTGGCTCTTCGCCGCCTTTAAGTTTGGTGGCGAGGAAAAGCGGAACACCAGCTTCCTTGAGTTTGCCGCCGAGAATGCTTTCCAGTGGCTCAAAATCTTTGTAGCCCACTACTCTGTATGCAATTCCGCGGATGCCATCGAGGGAAGGGACCATCAATTCTTCGCGAGTTTCCTTGCGTTTTGCTTTGATTTCGTCGATTGAGAGAGGTGCATTTCCTACCTCATGATGATCCGCAAATGCAGCAGGTACGCTGCAGATAGTGCTGATGGTGGAAACGAGCAATAAGGAAGCGAATTTTTTGTTGAGTGACATGTCGAATGCACCTTGAAAATTGGGCGACGGAATCGTAAAAGCGTACCAGCTTCTGAGCTATACGGCTAATCCGCAGTCGAGTTTACTATACAGTTGGATTTCGTGTCTCTTGTCATCAAGCCTCGCCCCCGCTTGTTGTTGCGTCCTCACAATTTCCTCAGGTCAAGAGATTATATTGAATGTCATAATGTAGCGGCGGCGCCAGGGTCATTGCCTGGTAGAACAAAGTGAGTGCCGAGAATCAAGGAGAATTTTGTATGCGATTGAAAGTTTCAAAACTGCTGGCTACTAGCTTCTCGTTGGCTCTGGCAACTAGCTGCCTTGTGTGTGTTTCCGCTTTTGGTCAGGGCGAAACTCAAGCCGATCAGGCTGCATTCGGCGACGACGGCGACATGCTTCGTCTCAACGAAGCCCAATTGCGCGATCTCGAAATGCAAGAGCAATCGGCTGAATCGACTGCATCAATTGATGCTCAGAAGAACCAAAATTATCGACTTTACGCCGAAAAACGCATTCAAGAAGTTGAAAAATTGAAGGGTGCCAAGGCAACTTCTGCTGACTCGCAAGTTCAAACTTTGCGCAGATGGTTGCAGGCTGATTCTGCTCAACGCGCTCGTGATTTGCAAATTATTAGAAGCCTTCAAGCTCGGATTGCCCGAATTGAGCAAACACAGCAATCTACAATGGCAAATATGTCAAATGACATCGGCGCAGTCAGAGAAGCAGCTACTGATGCTCGCTCTGATGCGAAGTTTAAGCAAATGATGTCGATGAATTACTTCAACGAGATGCAGACAGAGATGGGTCAAGCATCGTGGTATCCACCTAGAGGTGGTGGTGCCAATTACAACATGGGTGGCATGGGCTTTAACGGCGGACAACAGCTGTTCGGCGGGTACTAGGAATAAGCCGTGGGGAAGCCTTTCTTCACCACTCTGATTTGTCTCATTGTGTTTATCTCAAATGCAGGCGTGGCGAAAGCCGCAATTGATTTGAAGAAACTTCCGCGTGTGGTGATTTCTTCCGGCGGACCCTACACGGCACAAAATACTGCCATCGAAACTTTTGATGGCGAAATTGATGTGCCTAAAGAATACGTTGGACAGCCTTTGGCGCTCGTTGCCACCAACGGGTCTGTTTCGGCGCCTGGCTATTCGTGGGTGCGCATGTTTTTGCAAGCGGGCGGAAGTGATACCAATTTGCAAGAAGGCGCAAATGAGTTAGGACGATTGCTCGTTGACGAGAATTCGTTTTTGAATTCGATGCAAGTTTATATAGATATGACAGGTCAGCTCCAAGTTGGTCGGAATCGCTTTCATATAGAAGCAGTGGGCAGACCAGGGTCAGTCTATTACTGGGAGATGCGATCACTTGGTACTCCACAGCTGTCGAAACTGAATCCGCGTGTCACCGTAAGTGGTGCGCCATTGGTATTGGCTGGTATGGGTTTCAGTGTGCGTACAACAGAAAATAATGTATTTTTGGGACCAATCCAGATACCTGTTGAGCAAAGTAATGGGCGCATGTTGCAAGTCTATGTGCCGCCTGGAATTCCTGAAGGTAATTACGACCTCTTTGCCGAAATTCAAGGACTGAGAAGTAATATCATCAAAATTATGGTGTTACCTTCGCCTAAAGTCACGTCTGTTTTTCCGGTGCAGTTGCTGCCTGGGCAAACTATGCAGATACGTGGCAGCGGATTTTCAGATGCAGCCGGAGGAAACCGAGTCTACATCGGACGATACCCCACACCTGTAGTTGGGGCAAATCAGCAGATGATTACAGCGATAGTTCCGAACATGCCGCCAGGCGAAGCAAAAATTACAGTGACAGCAAATGGTGCCACAGCGCAGGGTAATCCGACGGTGAATGTCACTTACATGAAGCGGTAGTGGCGGTCGCTAATTAGATGGTGACGACGACTTTTCCAAAGTGTGCACCGCTCTGCTGATACTTGAGAGCTTCGACTATTTCACTGGCTTTGAAAGTCTTGTCGATGACTGGTTTGATCTTATGCAGTGAAATGGCAGCATTCATGCGCTCGTACATTTCTACAGAGCCGACAAATACGCCTTGAAGCTTTACTGCTTTCATAAGCAAAGATATTGCGAAATCAGGCGTCTGAGCCGGACCGGCGAGTACTCCGATCAGACTTATATGTCCACCCAATCGAACCGAAACGGCTGACTTTGCAAGTGTTCCGGCACCACCGATTTCGACCACATGGTCGACACCGCGCCCGTAAGTCAGTTTTACAACTTCCTTTTCCCAAGCTGGAGTCGTTTTGTAGTTAATGGTGTGAGCCGCGCCCATCTTTTTTAGACGCTTCAATTTTTCATCGCTGCTGGAAGTCGCAATAACTTCGGCTCCACTCATGATGGCAAGTTGTAGCGCAAATACTGATACGCCGCCTGTGCCCATTACAAGAACAGTTTCACCGGCACGCAAACCGCCACTTTCAATCAGACCGTTCCAGGCTGTTAGAGCGGCGCACGGAAGCGTAGCCGCTTCTTCAAAAGATAGATGTTCCGGAATGCGCACTAAAGAGCGTTCTCCAAATACAGCATACTCACGCAGAACACCATCGATGGTGCCACCCAAATCGCTTCCTTTGACGGTTGGATTGATTCTTCCGCCAACCCACTCGGTCATAAAGTTGGGAGAGACGCGATCGCCTGTTTTGAACTTCGTAACTCCAGAACCAACTGCTACGACTTCGCCGGCCCCATCGGAAAGTGGAATTCTTGGCAAGGACATTCCTTTGTTATAAATTCCGGTCGCAACTAAGATGTCTCTGTAGTTAAGTGATGCTGCTTTCATCCTGACAAGGACATCATTTGGACCAAGAGCTTGAGTCGTGCGCTTGCCAGCTTTGATAGCATCCAAAGAGAAGCTTTGTAGCTCATATGCTGCGTGCTCGATACCTGTTTTTGAAGTTGCCGAAACCATCATTGTCCTCCGC
>JACMKL010000283.1 GCA_014380105.1 Candidatus Melainabacteria bacterium | reverse complement strand
CAAAGAGAACGCGGCGTCTGGAACCTATAACGGAATTTTGATTAACTCAGAATCAAAAGACGGATCAGTCACTCTAAATACCTTGAGCATGGATATAAAAGGGGACGTTGGCGCTTCAGCACTGGTGAGATACAGTTTGATCCCGACAAAAACCAGAGGCGCAATGCACTTCGATACAGTTGCCGCCAATTTGAATTCCGGCTCTCGAGCGGGTTTGTCAAAGGACGGCTATCAAAAGATTTCGTTCACCAACCAACAATTGGGCATTCCAGAAAATAACTTGATCAGCAATATATTGATTGCTCAACCTCCAGGAAAGAAATCAGGAAAGCTTCTTGTTGACGATGTAAAAGTGAACATGGCGCCAGTGCGCAAGGCAATGGAGACATTATTTTTCGAAGTCGAAAATGGATCACCGACCGGACCTGCTGGTGCTCTTTTGTCTGCAGAAGAAAAGCAAACCAAGGCAGCTCTCGGTCCGACATCGCTCACAATAACTAATGGCACCAGTTCTACAATAACTGTTTGGGCGACTCTGCCTACAGTTTGCACCGGCTCGTCGAATTGCATCTTGAGCGTAACGGATATTTTCCCGACTATGACATGTGTGTCGGGAGGATGCTTTCAAGGCTCTCAATCACTAGCTGGAAATACCAGTATTACCTACGCACCAGTTGGGACGCCGGCAGCGATTGAGGGATTGCTTGTTTCATTTAATGCCGCACCAAATTGCGCAGTTACCGTTGCAGAGGCAACTCTCAACAATAATAGTCAGAGTATTCCAAATTTCAAGGCTCAAGAAACCACGGATGTTAGCATCGTCAATGGAAATAATGCTTCCATTCAAATTGCACTTGATCGAGGAAAAGGAGCTAAGTGGGCAGCAAATTACGGCTATTTACCTTACAAAAAACCGTTCCAAAATTATTCTGGATCAAATCTGAACTTTCCCGGAGTTTTTCCATTTCTGTGCACTAATTGCACTGCATCTCTCAGTCCACCTCCCTGCGGAACACTTACAGAAGGCTGCAACACGCCTTGTTCTTCTACTGGAAAAGCATTTAAAAACTGTCCGCAAGTTTGTACTTTTCAAAGAGACGCAAATAAGACTGGTGGCACTGTTACGATGACTTATTTGGGAGCACCACAACCACCACCAAACATCCTCAGATAGACCTCGGATAGACCTCAGTCTTCAAATAGAACTTGAATTGTCCACAAATATTGATTCAGTAAGCAGGCAATTCAACTTTAGGTTTGCGAACGCCGAGTATAAGTCCCAAAATGAAACCCGCGATTAATCCACCCAGATGCGCCATAGCAGCGACATGCGGGACAAATTGATCAAGCACAACTTGTGAAATGGCTAAACAAAGCATCCATGTTATTTCCTGCTTTCTAATTCCTTTAGGCAATTGGTCTTTCAAAAGCCAGATGCCAGCTCCAGCGGCTCCAAATATTCCCATGATTGCACCTGATGCACCAACTGCATTTTGTGCAGGTGCAAGGACAACATGTGCTACACCGCTGAGAATGCCTGCCGCCACATAGATGATCATAAACTTGATCGGACCATAAATATTTACTGTCATCCTGCCAAACCAATACAGACCCAGAATATTTAAGGCAGCATGTGAGACATGCGCGTGCAAAAATAAATAAGTAAATAGTCGCCAATATTCTCCATTCATCACTTGCGAGGGGATAAGCACACCATAAACTCGAAGCGCATGAGAAGCTAGTCTTAATTCGGGCGAGTCGATCAAATAATGCATGTCTGTAATGATGTAGATTGCAAAGATTAAAACCGCAAGAGAAGTCACCACTGGAGAAGATGTTCGCGATGACAAGACTTTCTCTACAAACAGACATTGGCTGAAAATGGCAGAGCCTCTGTGAATTGCTTCTTTCACATTGCCTGTCAACTCATTGGAATTTCCAAAATTCAATTTTTCTAGCTGATTCTGAATGCGTACCTTCCAATTTTGTGGTGCATCTTTTGCTTCATCCTGGCAGAGCAACAGTTTTACTTTCGCTTCGCCGATTTGCCCGGCGCGGGCATAGCAGCGCGCCATCCAGTACGTACTCACATAGTTTGGAAGCTTATCTTGACCCGAGCTGCCAATTTGCAATACGTTTTTCGTTTCTGACAAAGCACCTAAAAGTGCAAAATATGGGACCAATGTCAGGGCGGTATTTTTTGAATTCGAGCGCGACTCAGAAAGTAATGAGCGCTCTAGTGTAAATGCAGACTGGTCAGCATCGCCAACTTCGAGATAGGCCCGAGAGGCAGCCAGTGACAATCGAGGAGATACTTTCAGATCAAGTTGAGCAGCAGCCTCCTCGTATTCTTTGACGATTTCCTCCCACTGAGCAAGAACAGCGTGTCCCGACAATTTATATGTATAGACAACTTCCCGCACCGGATTTGGTATCTTGCGTCCCTCCCAACTATTGAGGATGACCATAGCATCATCGACTCGTCTGTCGAGGAAAAGAGCATTAGCCCGAGTCATATCTAGCCAAAATTGACCCGGTTGTCCCCAGTAGAAAAATCGCAGCTGGTGAGCATATTTAACTGCATCCTTAGAGCGCAACAATGAAACACTAGTATCAAGTCGAGAAAGCAGAATTTTGGGTAAAATCGAAAACACGACAAAGAATAACCATCCCAGCGGCGCAAAGAACCAGTCAGGTCCTATGGTTAAACCGGCTACGCCACAGGCGCCAATAAGAAGAACCTGAATTACAAAACCCCACGCCCATGCCAAACCCAATCTCAAGCGCAAAAATAATGCAAGCGCCGCAAACATTACCAGCGGATACAACCACAGGCTAAATTGAGTCGACATCCTTAGCCCTGCTGAAATCCTAGACTCGAACTGTGTTTCGATATGCGTGCAGGGATTGCATCCACAAACCTTTTAGTAATTAATTGCGGTCTGGTGATTGCAGAACCTACAACTACTGCGTAAGCACCAAGTTCAAAAGCCTTTGCAATTTCTTCTGGATACCAGACACGCCCTTCGAGGATAACTGGGACTTCTAAATGTTGGCAAAGTTCTTTCAATAATTCAAAATTTGGAGGTGCTTCTGGTGGCAGAAAAGTTTCTTCGGTGTAGCCATACATTGTTGTTGAAACAATTGTCGCTCCGGCATCTCTTGCTGCCAGCCCCTGTGCAAAAGTAGCTACATCAGCCCAGACAGCTTTGTTTAACTCTTCGCGAATCTTTGTAATTGTTTCTGCCAGACTCAATCCATCTGGTCGCGGACGACCGGTAGCATCGAGAGCGATGATGTCAGCGCCCGCTTCTGAAAGCTCTTTAGCTTCAGCGAAAGTGCCTGTTATATAGACTTTCTTCAAACGTTCCGAAGCGGGCACTTCGTCGTTTTTAGTCAGTCCAACAATTGGCAATGTTGTATGCGCGCGCACAAGTCTGATGTTTTCAACGCCCTCAAGACGCAAAGCACCAGCACCACCATTGATGGCAGAAAGAGAGAGAGCAAGAATATGTTCAGGCGAGCAGAGCGGCTCTCCGGTACTCGCCTGACACGAGACAACTAATTTCCCACTTAACTTATGCACCGGTCTCAATAGACTTGCATAATTGGAGTCGGAGTTAGTCATCTCAAAATCCTCTCTACTTGATGTTGAGATTCAAGCAAATGAATTTCGGTTGGGTTAGTTCGTGAACGGCGAATTTCACGCCTTCAAGTCCCAATCCTGATTCTTTGCGTCCGCCGTAAGGCATGTGGTCAGCGCGGAAAGTTGGGGCATCGTTTACCATCACGCCACCTACATCAATGCCGCGAGCAGCCTTGAAAGCAACATCTATATTGCTGGTGAAAACTCCGGCTTGCAATCCAAAACGACCATCGTTCATTTTTGCGATCGCTTCATCGATGGTGTCATATTGCATTATCGAAACAACCGGTCCAAAAACTTCCTGACAGACAACAAGCATTTCGGCATCGGTCTCTGACAGTACAACTGGTTCCACCAAATGATTGTTGATCACTTTTCCGCCAGATAGTTTTTTAGCACCACCCTTAACAGCCTTTTCGACCCAATCTAAAGTTTTCTCCACAGCCGCATCATCAATCAATGGTCCAACGTCGGTTGTTTCATCCAGAGGATCGCCAACCTTCAAAGTTTCAACCAGACTGACAAACTCATCTACGAATTTTTTGTAGACATTTTTTTGTACATAGACACGTTGAACAGAAATGCAAGTTTGCCCGGCAT
>JACMKL010000282.1 GCA_014380105.1 Candidatus Melainabacteria bacterium | reverse complement strand
TGCAAGTCAATTGTAGAGCGGCACGGAGGAAGCATCTGGGTCAATACTATCAAGAACGGCGGCTCGACCTTTCACTTCACTATTCCGGTTAAATCAGAAATCGAATTGGAGGAAATTCAACAGCAAGTAGCTTGATAAGAGACCTAAATTAGATTCAGCAAAATACCCTATGTGGTTGAGGAGGAAATTAAATGAACAGGCAAATTGAAATTCTATTGGTAGAAGACAGTCCGGCTGATGTCAGAATTGCCGAGGAAGCCTTAGTCGATGCGGGAATCAATGTCAATCTTCATGTTGTTTGTGACGGAGAGGAAGCGGTTAAATATATTACCCAACAGGCACCTTACGCTGATAGTCAGGCACCGGATGTAGTGCTCTTGGATCTTAATATGCCTCGCATGAATGGACATGAAGTTCTTGAGGAAATTCGCAACCAGCATAATATGAAAGATGTACCGATTGTTCTACTGACCGCTTCTGAGAGCAGTCATGATGTCGAAGAAGCTCAGCGTCTGGGCATGAACTACTACCTTCGTAAGCCAGTTGAAGCACGCTGCCTTGGTGAATTACTTCAAGTCGTTCAAACACTCTGGCACTAGTAAATTCCAGAAGTTAGCTTGTCGCAATACCATTTTGATTGAGGATATGATCATGGATTTTTATTACATATTTGCTGGAAGCCCTAATACTCCAGAGAGAGTTTTGACCAGATTGGCCCTGTTCGGAAAAAATAAGGTGAGAGGTCGAATTGCTGAAAATCAGCAAACTCCGGCTGATATTCTGGGTGTCCTGGCAGGAGACGAGCATTGGGAGGTTCGCGCTGCAGTCGGCACAAACCCTGCTGCTCCAGACGATGTAGTTCAGATTTTGTCTGAAGATGAAAATGCCGATGTTCGCTATCGCATTGCAGAATGTGACCATATGCCTTTTTGCATTCTCGACCGGTTGTCTCAGGACGAGAATCCATATGTGGCAGACCGCGCACGCAACACGCTGGAAAATAGGTTTGTTCTCCTGGCGATGTAAGAGCTTTTGTTGTAGCCAGTAAAGACAAGAAAGTGAGGCTTTTATCGGGTAGCGATAAGCAGCATGATGAGGGGAGTTTCGGCTCCCCTCGTCGGCGTTGGCGAGCCTTCTTCGTGTATCCTATAGCAATGTTGAATTTTGGTTGTTTCACAAAACGTTCGTTTATTTTTGCCGCGATGTCTGGTTTGGTTATATGCCAGTTTCCGACATTTGCTGACGCTGGTTTGCGCAAATATTCTCCCCTAGGCGAAGTTAATGCGAGCCAATCCCTGGACAAAACGCTTTCGAGTGCAGACGGCGCGCTTGCAGTAAATGCTTCTGACCTGCGAGCAATGTGGCTGAAGGCGGAGACATTGCGTCTGCTGGGGAAGCCGTTAATGGCTCTCCCTTTATTAGAGAAAGCTGCTGCCGAATCGGCGGGACGAAAATTTTCGAAGAAAGACCAGGCTGCCATTTATGAGAGTCTTGGTCTATGCCTGGAGAGTATCGGAAGATCTCCTCAGGCGATCATTGCAATAAAGAAGGCGATATCACTCAACCCAACGTCTCCCGAAACCCATTATATGACGGCATTGTTGAATGTCTGGGATGGGCAACAAGCAAATGCATTGAAAGAATTCGATCTGTATATCAGGCAAAGTAAATCATCCAATTCCTATATTTCGAAAGCTCGCTATCTTTCCCAGATTGAAAGGGTCGATCAAGCAATCGAACTTCTTAAAAAAGCAGAGAAAGATTTCCCAAAGCTATCATTTATCAACGAAGAGTTAGCCTTCTCATACATCCGGAAAGGTAATCCTGAGCAGGCTGAGAGCGAAGCGGATAAAGCATCGAGCAAACAACCGCCGACCGCTAATGCTTATGCGGAAATTTCTCGTTTGTACAGAAGTCAACGAAAAATTAGTGAATCACTGAACGCTCAGAAAAAGCACGCGAAGTTTTCTTCTAGTTTTGAGAGTTTGATCACGCTTGGTATTTCGTTGCGTGATAGAGGCAAGATCGAAGAAGCCGCAAAAGTTTTCGACCAAGCTCAAATCCTTTATCCTGAAAGCTTTGAACCATTCGACCGCAAAGCGAAAATGTATAAGATGTCCGGTCGTTGGAAAGAAGCGTTAGAAGCCTACAATTCGCAGATCTCGAAATTTCACGAGAAGGCTGGTGGCGCTTATGCTGGCAGAGGTGAATGCTACGAGCACCTCGGTGACTACAAAAAAGCGGTTGCAGACTTCGACGTTTTTTTGTCTGTCAACAAAAGGGCTCGTGAGCTATTGAACCGGGCGCGCTGTCTTCTGGCTCTGAAAGAATATAAGCGAGCACTTGAAGATGCAAATTATTGGCTCTCTACGCATCCCGCTCACATTACCGCAACTGAGGTGCGTGCGAGAGCCTACCTCGGTTTAGGTAAAGACATTGACGCGGTAAAGGATTTCAACCTACTAATAAAATTCAACCCGGAGCAACCTGAAGTTCTGAGACTTCGTGGTGCAGCATTAAAGAGGTTGGGAAAATTTGCAGATGCTAACGCAGATTTTACGAAAGCGGAAAGCCTTAGTGGGGCAAATAAGTAACATACGGTAAGCGATAATACTGGCGTTAAATTCAAGACAAATGTATGCGATCGGCAACTTTCGAAGGTTTGCTGAGTCTGGTTTTGTGTAGCCCAGAAAGGTGTGACATGCCAGACAAAATTCCCGTTCCTCTGGAGGAGCGGAGTGAGAAGTGCAAACCGTTGGTGCTAATTATTGATGACCAACCAGAATATGCAAGACTTTTTGAATTGCTTTCTGATCGCCTCGGAATCACAGTTCATATAGTTAACAGCTGTGCTGAGGGATTGCGCGCATTAGATAAGTACTCAATTGATATTGTTCTGATGGATTGGCTGATGCCGGAAGTTGATGGACCAGCCTGTTCGTGTGCAATTAGAAATAATGAGAGAGGAAAGAGCAAACGAATACCTATCATCGGTGTCAGTGGATACGTTGATGCCAACCGAGAAGAATGTCTAAAGGCTGGCATGGACGATTATCTTTCAATTCCATTTTCTTTAGCGGACTTGCAAGAAACTTTATGTAGATGGTTACCCAAAAAGAGCGAATAAGCATTTAGACAAAGTACAAACTTGCTTATTTCTCAATATCAACTTTGGCGCCTTCTGCCAGAGAGTCCAATATGTCAACGTCAACTCCCCCCAAAATAACCGCTCATATCGCTCTTTCTTAGGTTTGAGAAAGATTTAGCCAGCACCCTATACGTTTTTCTATCGCCATTGATACCATCAACTCTCAAAAATATTCGAAGATAGATGTATGAAATTGAGGAACCATCAGGTGTGTGGCGCGTCGTCACATTACCGTGGATGCGGTTGGATATAAACTGTGGGTGTGCGCTATGAGAGAAAAAGACGTGAAAGCTGCGGCATATGAGCTTTTGTGTGAAGCAGGTAGAGGCGGCGAGTTGTTGATGAAGCTTTCAAACGAGTTCGGTGATTTTGTCAAAGCGAAGAAAGCCTACACTGAAAGTGACGAAACACGTCTTCTCTACTTAGAAGCTCTTGAATGGTTGGAAGGCGAAGAAAAAGTTGTCGCCACCATGAAATCTAAAGATATGATTCTCTACCGAGTCAGTGACACCGGCAAGAAATCTAGACACACGCGCGAACAAGCTCGCGATATTTTGATGGAAGCTTTGCACGAAAACGGCTCAATCGTTAAGGTCCATAGCACTGACGGCGAGTACATTCAGGCTGGCTCTGTCATTTACTCTGAGATCGATGAGGAGAGAATTTGTTTTCTCGATGCGTTCGGGCATCTCTTGCATCACAGTATGATTACGCCCGTCAATGAAACCAGGGAAGTAACTGTATATGTGTTTGCAAATAAAGCTGGTTTGAGAAAAGCTGTATAGGCGCCCAGAGAAATGCTTGCCGTATAATTTTTCTTGTGAAGAAGCAAAAGAAAGCAAAAGCTCATGAGATGAGTAATTAGTTTGGCAGAGATAACCACGAACGATTGCATCCTGGTAGACCTCGATGGAACACTCGCCGATTGCGATCATCGCAGGCATTTTATTGAAAAAACGCCCAAAAATTGGAAGGGGTTTTTGGACCCGAAGTTGGTCTCCAAAGACCCACTGATCGAGCCGGTCGCTAAAGTAGTGCGCTCACTCAGTACGACGTATCCAATTATTTATGTCTCCGGTCGTACCATTGCTCTCTATGACACTACTAAAGATTGGCTTCAGAAGCACGGTTTCTGGACTGCGCCGTTTCTTCTATATATGCGTCCGAAAGTCGATTTTCGCTCTGACGTAGTAGTCAAACGTGAGCTGCTTGCGAAGATTCGTCAAAAATGGAATCCATGGCTTGCTATCGATGACCGCGCAGGTGTCGTTGAAATGTGGCGCGACGAAGGCTTGACGTGCCTTCAGGTTAACGACGGCTTAGACTAACTGCAGTTTAATTCTGCGCTTCCTATCATCCTGAAATATCGTATCTTTGCTACCTGGCTTTGAGTCGAGGATATTTTGGAATATACCCGTAAAATCGGGCAAGTTGGTTGTTGGCAGACGGTAGCGGGCAATTTTCCGTGGACAGCGCTAAGCTGAGAGGGTGGTTTGAATAAAAGTCCTACAGCCGGGCATGATATGTTGGCGTTTTCTGGATTATTTTGCAAACTTGCGATCAGTTTTTTGACAGAGGTACTGAATGGGGACCGTAAACTCACGGATTTGTTTTACTTTAGCGACTCTGTATCTTGCCACTGCGTTTAGTTTGCCTATTCTGGCTGCAACCGCGATAGAGACAAAGTCAAATAGTACAAAAGTCGAAAAAAGCGTCAAAAAACAAACTAGCAACGCAAAGTTCAGCAAGGCCAAGAAAGCTTCATCAAAATCAAAAGGTGCCATTCCGGTTGTGACTGGCGACCGGATAATACTGCAAGCAATGAAAAAGGAGCTTAATCGCTCTTTTTCGAGACTAAAAAATGCCGGCGACGCGCCCCTGTATTTTTTAGCGTACCGGATTTATGACGTTGAGTCCGTAGACATCAAAGGTAGCTATGGCGGCTTGGACACAATTTCGGACGGTGCTAAGTATCGCGAAGTCAGCTTGGATTTGCGCGTGGGCTCTCCCGCACAAGACAATACTCACGAGACGCGCGGTAATGGCAGCATCGACGTCCCTGACTTTATGTTTCACGCACGCAGCGTAATTCCAATTGAAGACAATGAAGACGCAATCAGAGTGGCACTGTGGACGCTCACTGACAAAGCTTTCAAACAGGCACAGCAGCAGTATGCAATCGTCAAAGCTGACCGCGATGTGAAGGTTGAGGAGGAAGACACCTCGGCTGACTTCTCTGTCGAGTCTCCTCAGAAATTTGTCAAAGCCGCTGACTCTTTGTCTGTCGATAAAGAATTATGGAGAGACCGCGTCCGTCGCATGTCGAAAATTTACAGGCAATACAAAGGTGTAATCGATTCTTCCGTTGACTTCAATGCAAACAGAACTACCCGTTATTTGGTCAGTAGCGAAGGCACCGAAATTGAGGATGAGCACGTTCAGTATCGTGTGATGACGTCGGCTAGCACAATTGCTCCCGATGGCATGCGATTGTGGCTCTACGAGGGCGTGGAAGCCCCCACTGTCACGGAAATTCCAGACGAAGCAAAGATAGAGCAGATGGTTCACACCGCTGCGAAAGACCTGGAAGCTTTGCGCGTTGCCCCTGTTGCTGAGCCATACGTGGGTCCGGCAATTTTAAAAGCTAAAGCAGCCGGTGTATTTTTTCACGAAACCTTTGGACATCGGATAGAGGGACATCGCCAGAAGAGTGAAGATGAGGGTCGAACTTTTGCTAAAAAAGTCGGAACCAAGATCATGCCTGAATTCATCACAGTCACTGATGATCCCACCCGTCAAAAGTTTGGTAAGAAGGCACTGAATGGTTTTTATCGCTTTGACGATGAAGGTGTCCCTGCTCAAAATGTGACTCTTGTAGATAAGGGTGTACTTAAAACCTTCCTGATGGGACGCTCTCCAATCAAAGACTTCTCGAAGTCTAACGGTCACGGTAGAAGTTCTGCAGGCTCCGCTCCTGTGGCACGTCAGGCTAATTTGATTGTAGATTGCTCAAAGAAAGTTACTTCCGAAAAATTGCGTGAAATGTTGATTGCAGAGGCAAAAAAGCAAGGGCGCTCTTACGGACTAATTTTTGATGAAATTGCTGGTGGTTTTACTATTACTCAGTCTTATATGCCGCAAGTCTACAAGCTCCTTCCGCTGCGGGTCTGGAAGGTATACACCGATGGTCGCCCGGACGAATTATTGCGTGGCGTCGACCTTGTCGGCACACCGCTCAACTCACTGGAGCGCATCGTATGTAGTGCCGAAGATGATGATACTTTTAACGGGTCATGTGGCGCAGAATCAGGTTGGGTGCCAGTTTCGGCAACCTCTCCAAGTCTTTTGGTCGATATAATTGAAGTCGAGCGCCAACACAAGGCTCAGGACAAACCGCCAATTTTGCCTTCTCCATTTACTGCAACTGACGCCACTGCGACAAAGGCACCAGTATCGCCCTCCAAAGCCGCAGAATCCAAAAAGGAGTCGACGCCAGAGAGTATGCCAGTTGATACTGGGCGCGGCGGTCAGGGAAGTCCTGCTGGCGGGGCTGATCGTGGAAGTAATGGCGGTGCCGGAAAATGAAGAAATCTACATTTCTCTTGAGCTTACTTCTATTGTCTGCAAATCCTGCCCTCGCTGAAGATGATGTTCCGTTTCGGGCGATGAAAGATGAAATGGGTCGTTCTATGTCGGCGTTGAAAATAAAGGGTCACGAAGCCCCTTATTTTATGTCATACAGTTTGAAGACTATTGACGTGAAGGGTGTATCTGCTTCATTCGGTGCAATCGACAGCCGCAGCAATTATAAAAACCGCACACTCAGTGTTGAAGTGCGAGTTGGATCGCATGATCTCGACAACACTAATTCCGGTCGTGGCTCGCGAACATATTCTGAAAATCCTGATGTCACAATTGATGATGACTATCAGGCATTAAGGCACGCATTATGGCTGCAAACTGATGAACAATACAAATCAGCAGTAGAAAGGCTTGAAGCCAAGAAGGCGCAGCTTTTGCAGAACAATATCAAAGACCGTCCTGCCGATTTCACTAAAGCAGAAGCTGTAACATCTCTGTCTCCACCGGTGGTGCCAACTTTTGATAAGGAAAAATGGCATGAGACCGTTCGAAAAGTTTCTACAATTTTCAAAGAGTATCCAAAAATCGATCAGTCATCAGTCTCATTTGTGATGGACTCAGTTAATCGCTGGTTTATAAACAGTGATGGCACCAAGGTCTTTGACGGTAGACCTGAGTATGCCTTGACTATCACAGCATCAGCGCGTGCCGCAGATGGCGCCACTGTAAGTGACGGCGATGTAATTATTGCTCGAACAGAAGCCGATATTCCGGATGCAGACGAATTGAGTAAGCGTGTGCGCGCAATTGCTGACCAATTGACTTCATCTGCTGCCGCTACTGTGGTCGAAGACTATAGTGGTCCTATTTTGTTTGAAGGACCTGCTGCAGGAGAGTTTTTTGCTCAAACTCTTGCCAAAAATTTGGTAAATCCAATTGAGCCTTTGATTGGAAACAGCATGGCGAATCTATTTCGCGGAAATAATCCCTTTAAAGAAAAAATTGGCTCACGAATCCTTCCTACATTTGTTTCAGTGGTTGATGACCCGTTTGCGACCGAATACAAAAACACCAAATTATTCGGGACTTTACTTATTGACCATGAAGGCGTCAAAGCTCAAAAAATTACATTGGTAGACAAAGGCATATTGAAGACTTTTTGCTCGACCAGAACTCCAAGTCGATATGTAAAACTCAGTAACGGCCACGCTCGCGGAGGAGCTGCTTCTCCTACTAATTTGTTTGTGACGACCGACAAAGCTTCTACGAAAGAAGAATTGTACGCAAAATTGCGTGAGCTTGGAAAAGATCAGGGATTGAAGAAAGTCTTAATTGTACGTCGATTGCAAAATTCAATGACAAAACTGACGGGCGGATCTTTCTTGTCAATTCTCGGTGGATTGAGTCAGGGGGCCGGCAGTATCACTCTTGCTCCAGCTGCCGTTGTCTTTGAAGTCGATGTTGAAACAGGCAAAGAAACTCCTTCGCGCGTGACACCATTTGCAGGCATCGGAATTAGAACTTTGCGCGATATCGTCGTTATGGGCGATGATTCCGCTGCATACCCACTTGTTCCGGCAGCTTCGCGAAACAGTGGTGACGCTTTGAGTATTATCGCTCCTTCTTTTATCGTTAAAGAAATGGACACCGAGAAGACTGAGCGCAGTAGCGAAAAGCCTCCGATTCTGCCCAATCCTTATTTTGAAAAGCAAGCTAATTAAGAGTCTTTTCGCCTTCAACGACCATGGCTAATTCTAGAAGCATGCGCTTCATTTTCCCGACTTCAGCATGCAATTGTTGCAGCATCACGCTGCGCGAATTGAGTGTGGAGATGGATAGTCCCTTGCGTTGAGAAACGCTGGCTGTAATGACGTCCAGTTGTTTTTTTGATTGTCGGTCGTTGAAATCAGGCATGTTTGAATCTGAGACCCAGCGGTCGATTAGTTGATCGAGGCGTTTCTTGCTGCGTGGCTCGTCCGCTGGAACTTGATTGAGGAATGTCCACACCGATTTCGGATATTCAATATCGGGATTGGTTGGATAGCCGAATAACTTAGCGAGCATATTTGGCTCGACTTCGGATTGCTTTTTCGCGCCGTTGATTTGTTTCAGCGTCCAAAGCGACGCGATAGACGGCACAATTCCGGCAGGAATGGCGACAATGCCTGAAGGGATTGAATACAACGAGTTTTGATACCCCGGTATTGTCAATGCTCCGTTGACTGCCCACAACGCTCCATTGCTTATGAAGCTTATAGCGTTTGTTTTGGCGAGAGCTTTGTCGCGCTTGGAAGTAAAGCCAGCCAGTATCTCTTGATACACTTGATTTTCTGCTTCGATTGCAGCAATCGTAAAGTCGATTTCAAGGTTGGTTTTCTGGATTAAAAGACTGGCTTTTTGAGTGGCATCCCAAAGATCTTGTCTTCTGCTCAAGCCTTCAAGAGTGGTTGAACCATCAGTTTTCCCAACGCCGTTGCGCAGTGAATTGATGCTCTCAAGAATTGGAGACAGTTCAATTGTGTTTGCTA
>JACMKL010000281.1 GCA_014380105.1 Candidatus Melainabacteria bacterium | reverse complement strand
GATCAGTTTCGCGACGAAGAATTGACCACACCTCAAAAAGCTTTCGCCGAAGCTGGCGCTGAAATCGAAATCGCCTCTACCCGCAAAGGAGAAGCTAAAGGCATGTTAGGCGCAACTGCTAATGTCGATACTTTAATAAGCGAACTAAATGCCGACAATCTCAACTGCGTTGTTGTCGTCGGCGGCATGGGCTCGCCAGAATATCTTTGGTACGACAAAGATTTGCACACTCTTCTCAAAAAGCTCCAGGCACAAGACAAAGTAATCGGAGCAATCTGTCTTTCAGGCGCAGTACTTGCCAACGCAGGCGTCTTGAATGGCAAGCGTGCCACAGTTTATGCCGTTCCAGATTCTTTGAAAGCATTGAGTGATGGCAAAGCCGAGTACATTAAGGAAGACGTTGTCCAGGACGGGCGCGTCATTACAGCTGATGGTCCTGACGCAGCCCCTGCATTTGCAGCAGCCCTTGTCAAGGAGCTGTCTAAGGTTAAGGTTTAGCCTTCAGACTGCAATCTTTACGACCTGGAATATGCGCTGGATGGTAGCCTAGAGGGCGCCCGGCGTATTTCTGTCGTGGCAAAATCCTAAATAAGGAGTCTTAAGGTGATTCGTGAGCGGCTAGCCAGTCTTGTCGAGAAAGCAATCGACAGTGCGTCAAAAGATGGAAAACTCGGACCGCTCACCAGCTGTCCTGTTCCTGTGACGATAGAGCGTCCGCGATCACTAGAACACGGCGACCTGGCGGTTGGCATTGCTCTTAAGCTTGCCGGTCCGGCAAAGATGTCGCCACTTAAAATAGCCGAAGTTGTTGCCGAATACATAGAAAAGGATGCGGAAGCTTCAAGCGCTAATATCGCTCGCCTCGCTGTCGCGCCTCCCGGCTTTATCAATTTCCACCTGGGCTCCGGCTGGTTGGAATTGGCGCTTCAAGAAATCCATAAAGAGGGCGAAAACTTCGGACGTCTGAACATCGGCGAAGGCAAGCGCGTGCTCGTCGAATATGTTTCTGCCAACCCAACTGGCGACCTGCACATCGGTCATGGTCGCGGTGCTGTCTATGGAAGCTGCCTCTCAAACTTGCTCGATTTTGTCGGGTTTAATGTTGAACAAGAATTCTATGTCAACGACGCCGGTGAGCAAATCGCGCAGCTCGGTTTTTGCTCGTGGGCACTTTATCAAAGACTCTTAGGGCGCGACGTTCCGTATCCTGAAGAAGGCTATCCGGAAATTTCGCTCAAGCATTTCCTCGAACCGTTAGTGGCTCAGGAAGGCGATAAATACATGCATCTGGACGCTGAAGAAGGTCCTAAAACGCTTGGAGCTTTAACGAAAGTCGTCATCATGAACTCTCAGCGAGACTTACTTGCGCGTCTGGGAGTTAACTTCAACACCTGGTTTTCAGAAACATCGCTGCACACTTCCGGTGCGGTCACATCAGTGCTTGAAGAATTTTCAAAACGCGAAATGAGTTTTGAATTGGAAGGCGCGCTCTGGCTCAAAGCCAAAGAATTGGGCGATGAAAGAGACAGAGTCCTGCGCAAAAGCACCGGCAACACTACATACCTTGCAGCTGACGCTGCCTATCACCTCAACAAATATAAGCGCGGTTTCGACCAGCTCGTCACCATCTGGGGCTCCGATCACCACGGGCAAGTTCCTGGTCTCAAAGCGTCAGTAAAAGCGCTCGATTTAGACCCCGATAAGCTCGAAATTATCCTCACTCAATTGGTCAATCTTCAACGAGATGGACAAATGGTGCGGATGTCCAAACGCGCTGGTACCGTAGTCACACTCGAAGAAGTTATGGACGAAGTGGGCGTGGATGCAACACGCTATTATCTTGCCGAATCAAATCCGCAAAACCCAATCAACTTTGACGTAGAACTTGCGAAGAAATCATCGAAAGAAAACCCAGCGTTCTACATTCAATATGCGCATGCTCGCTGCTGCGCAATTTTGAGACGCGCTCTGGAAGAGCAAGTAAATCAGGAAACAGGTAAGCAAGATCCGCCTGTTTTGACGCAAGCTCAAATTGATGAATACAAGAAAGAATACGTCGCAAACGCCGAAGTTTTTCGCGCCGCGTTCGAGCCCGACCACGAAGTCTTCCTTCATCAGAAGGCGCTGGTCCAAAAACTCGACGCATTTCCGGACGAAGTTCGTGAAGCAGCCGTGACGAGACTACCCGGAAGACTGGCGCGTTATGCATATGAATTGGCAAATGATATGCAAAAGTTCTACGAAGTTTCGCGCGTGATCACCGATGATTTATCGGTCACGAAAGCTAGACTGGGACTGATTCTTGCGACTCAACAAGTTTTGGCAAATACGCTCAAAGTTATCGGCGTATCAGCGCCGGAGCGCATGTAGGGCTGGGCAACGTCCATTTTTATAACAAGTATTGGACGCATTAATTCAAATGCGTTGGGCATATTATCGCTCTTGAAAAGCTTCCGCGTTCGCGTATCGGGTGCTAGGCTAGTTTAAGGACTACCTCCCGAATCACGAAGTGCTTGCCGCTTAATCCAGGGGACTTTTAGATGGAAATGGAAGAAAGGTTCAGCCTTAAGCTGACTCAAGAAGAAGGTGTGCTTCTTCTGACCAGTGCTAGGCTCTTAGACAAGCTGGTAGCGGGCGTAACCATTCATTCGAAGGATCGAGACGAGTTAATCAAAGACATAATTGAGAAGCTTTCCACGAAGATAGCACCGGCACTTTCGGTCATGTCTGATGAGTTGGCTGACGCTATCGTTGATTCGGTTTTGGGCTGTGATGGCGAAGACGATATGGACTTCGACCTGGCAATGATCGAGAGCGAATTACACGAATCACAATATGAAACGCCGGTGATGAATTTCCCAATGTACGCGGTGGACGAAACTCTGCCGAAATTGGAGAAAGCACTTGTGGATCACAGAATGGTTAAAGCTGAATACTACAGTTTTGCCAGAGAGTCAGTCGACGCAATTACACTCAATCCACTGACAATCTTGAAGGAAGAAGGGCTATGGCGTGTGGTTGCTTACTGTCACGAACGCCACGAAACATTCCTCTTCAGAGTCGACCGTATAAAGCAGCTCAACGAGACAACTCAGCATTTTGAAACACCGTCTGACTTCGCTCAGCGCAGGCAAGTAAGGTACGCAACCTATTGCTGATAAACTGTAGGCTCCTAACACCTGCATGCGGTTTTCAATAAATGAGTTTAGCGAGCGAATTAAAAGCAGCCGGCGGAAAAATTGCTGTTGCAAGCGATCACGCCGGTTTTGATCTAAAAGAAAAAATCAAAGTCCTCTTAAAAGACCAATCAATTGAATTCGTTGATTTTGGCACCACTTCGAAAGACTCTTGCGATTATCCTGACTATGCGCGCAAAGCCGCTGAGTCAATTGCTAAGGGAGAGACACTGTGCGGTATTATCTGTTGCGGCTCCGGTATCGGCGTCTCAGTAGTAGCAAACAAAGTACGCGGCATTCGTGCAGCACTCGTGTACGAACCAGAAGTCGCAGCTCTTTGTCGTCAGCATAATGATGCAAATGTATTGTGCATGGCTGGTCGCTCGATGAAAGACGAAGACCTGAAACCGGTTGTCCAAGCCTTTCTTGATTCGGAATTTGAAGGAGGCAGACACGCCAGACGTGTGGATAAGATTGAAACACCAAGGAAGGGCGAAGAGCCCGGCTCATATAAAAATCTAAAGTAAAAACCTGCACCATCGAGAAGTAAACAATGCGAGTAGTGATTGCGCCATGCGCATATAAGGGTACTTTCTCACCAACAATGGTCGCCCGTGCCATGGCTGAAGGCGTGCGCCACGCTATGCCTGACGCCATTATTGATATGGTGCCGCTTGCCGATGGTGGCGACGGCACCATCGAAGCTTTGTACGCAGGTACAGGCGGAAAAATCAAAGAGATGGATGTGGAAGGTGCATTAGGCGAACCCGAAACCGCAAAATGGTTGAAACTTCCCGACATTGCCATTGTCGAATTAGCGTCTGCATGCGGAATCGCTAAACTGAGTGGACGAACCTTAAAGCCGCTTGATGCCCACACTTACGGACTTGGGCAGGTCATCAAAACTGTCGTTGAATCGCGTAAATTTAAGCGTCTCATTATTGCCGTTGGCGGAAGTGCCAGCACCGATGGTGGTGCCGGTGCACTGACTGCGTGTGGTATCAGATTTTTTAATGAATATGGCGACCCGGTTGTACTCGGTGGTGGCTTTCTCCATAAGATTGCTAAAGTTGATATGACCTCAATGAAGGACTGGACGCGCGGTTTGACCATTCAAGTTGCGACTGATGTTCATAATCCATTGCTTGGACCAAATGGTGCTGCTCAAATATTTGGACCGCAAAAAGGTGCAATCGAAGCGGATGTTGCATTGCTCGAATCAAATCTCTTGCACTTCGCCAATGTGCTTTCCGAAGCAACTGGAAGAAAAGGTACGGACGAGCCTGGTGCTGGAGCCGCTGGTGGTACGGGATTTGGCTTGTCGTGCGGATTGGGTGCAACAATTATTTCTGGATTCGGTTTTGTCCGCGAAGTTTTAAATCTCGATAGCAAACTTGAGAAAGCAGATTTGATTATTACAGGTGAAGGAAAACTCGATAGTCAAACTGTATCCGGTAAAGCTCTCGGCGAACTTTTGCGACTGAATGAAACTTTTAAAAAGCCAATGTTAGCAGTCCCAGCATGCGTCGTGGATGCAGACCTTGCGAAGCTTACAGGCTTCAAAGTAATTGTGCCTGCTTCACGCGGCGATGTGCTGGCATCTTTCGATGATATCGCCCGCGCCACCGCGGATGCAATTAAGCAGAGTCGATAATAATTTTTGCTAGACTTATTGAGGAGTGTTTCATCCTGCGAATTTCTTACTCAATCTTTCTGTCATATCTTTGCGTTCTCAGCTGTTACCAAACCGCAACAGGTGAGAATACGGCTGGGTCTATAAACGAGCAAGAAATTGATGCATCGGTTTCTACAAGAGAGTATCCAACTGCAAACCTGCACTTCGATCCTGAATATTGGAAAATGAACATTCTATATCCGACTTCAAAACTTGATATGTTCAATCGTTTTCTTGGCGATTTTGACTTAATTGGAATGAAGCAGGATGATGTTTTTCGATT
>JACMKL010000280.1 GCA_014380105.1 Candidatus Melainabacteria bacterium | reverse complement strand
TTTTTTTGCGGTTGCTGCCAGGTTTAAGACTTCAACGAAGATCGAGAATGCCATAGCGGCGTAAATATAAGCTTTATTGATGTGTTGTCCTGAGCCTTCCGCTATCAGAACAACTCCAATCAAAAGAAGAAAGCTGAGAGCCAACATCTTGATGGTCGGGAAGCGGTGAATGAAGCTGGAGACTGATTCGGAGAAGATCATCATAATTATGACTGCAATGATGACGGCGACTATCATCACCCAAATTTGATCAACCATTCCGACCGCCGTGATCACGGAATCTAGCGAAAAGACCATGTCCAATAGAGCAATTTGAATGAGAGTGCCGGACAGAGACGGATAGCCCTTGGTTTGCACTTCATCTGCATCACCTTCAATGCGCCCGTGAATTTCTTTGGTTGCTTTGTAGACCAGAAACGCTCCGCCTGCAAGCAGAAGAAGGTCGCGTCCAGAAACCGGATGATTGTGAAGGACGAACAGCGCCTCCTTCAAATTCATAACCCAGGCGAGTGAACACAACAAAATTATGCGCGAAATCATGGCAAAGCCAAGACCAAGGAATCGTGCTTTTGCTTGCTGCTCTTCAGGCAGTCTGGACGCGAGAATCGAGATGAAAATAATGTTGTCGATGCCAAGAATGATTTCCATGGCAGTTAATGACAGAAGCGCTGCCCAAATCTCCCCATCCATTAAAGCTTCCATTCACTTACCCCATAAAAGCGACCAAGTGCCGCCGCTCCAGTATAGGCTGGTTGACTCTCACGATTGTTCCCATCAACAATTCACCAACGATATGTTGCGATGCTGACATAATATGGCAGTGAACATTCCGCCAGTTCACTCGCACAGGAAAAAATCCCTTGCCGGAAAAATTGATCGGTCTTCTGGGAATCGCGACCATTTTTGGTGTCGCGTTTTTGATGTGCAACAACAAGAAGGCTCTCAACTGGAGACTGATTGGCTCAGGACTTTTATTGCAAATTTTGCTTGCCATTTTTGTTTTAAAAGTTGAATTTGGGCAACAACTTTTTCGCGCTTTAGGCGATGGAATCACTGCGCTGTTGCACTGCTCTGACAAAGGTGCCGAATTCGTTTTTGGTCCGCTTGTCAAAAATCCAGAGCAACTTGTGCGTGTATTTGGTCCTGGCGCAGACTTCATTTTTGCCTTTCGAGTAGTTCCAACAATTATCTTCGTATCGAGCCTGGTAAGTATTTCCTATTACCTGGGCATCATGCAAAAGTTTGTTCAGATAGTGGCGCGGGTGGTGTCATTTATTATGGGTGCTAGCGGAGCGGAAGCTCTCTCAAACGCTGCTAGCGTGTTTGTTGGACAAGTGGAAGCACAGCTCCTTATTCGACCTTATGTTGCATCGATGACCATGTCTGAGTTGCTTGCGTCAATGGCCGGTTCGATGGCGTGCGTTGCCGGTGGAGTGTTGGCTGTCTACATAGGTCTAGGAATTAAGGCATCTTATCTTCTCACAGCCAGCATTATGGCTGCTCCAGGAGCACTGGTAATTGCAAAAATTGTTTGGCCCGAAACGGAGGAATCCAAGACCAAGGGCAAAGTCCAGATTGAAGTTACTAAAGACCATGCCAACATAATCGATGCGGCAGCCCACGGCGCGTCCGATGGAATGCGAATTGGCATGAATGTTGTCGCAATGCTGATTGCTTTCATCGCGCTGATTGCGCTCGGCGACTATTGTGTCGGGTTTGCCGGCGAAGGCTTGACCAGGCTTGGTATGGACGGCTCCACAATCGGTCTGGATTTGACGCACCTGACCCTGAAAGACCTTTTCGGTCTGGTGTTTTCTCCGATTGCCTGGTTGCTTGGAGTGCCATGGGTTGATGCTCACACTGTCGGCAAGTTGATGGGCGAAAAGCTCGTACTCAATGAATTTGTCGCTTATCTTGATTTGTCCGCCATGCTCAAAGACCCTACCGCTCACAAGCTCAGCCCACAAGCCGAAACCATTGCCACTTTCGCACTTTGCGGTTTTGCAAATTTCAGCTCGATTGCCATGCAAATTGGCGGAATAGGCGAAATTGCCCCGACACGGCGCGCAGATTTGGCACGATTAGGTATTAAAGCACTAATTTGCGGCACCATGGCAAGCTATCTCTCGGCAGCATTGGCTGGGTTATTGACTTAGAATGTTTTTTTTGGCAGAAACTCTGTAAAGTTGTTCTCTTTATTCAAATTTTGGGAGTCCTCTGTGAAAGGCGTGATGTCAATTGTGTTGTGGGTGGCGATAAGCCTCCTGGGTGCTGGCTCGATGGCAGTGATTGCCATGTCCTCCGGAGAGAAAGTCAATGCTGTCTTTCTCGTGGTCGCAGCTGTCTGCACTTACGCCGTTGGTTATCGCTTTTACAGCAAATTTATTGCTGAGAAAGTTTTTGCGTTGAGCGATGGTCGAGTCACCCCTGCTGTCTCGATGGATGACGGTAAAGATTATGTCCCAACTCACAAGTGGGTTTTATTCGGGCACCACTTCGCGGCGATTGCTGGCGCAGGTCCACTGGTTGGACCGATTTTGGCTGCGCAGTTCGGTTATTTGCCAGGCACAATCTGGCTTATTGTTGGCGCCGTTCTGGCTGGCGCCGTGCAAGATTTCGTGATTCTGTGTGCTTCAATGCGTCGTGGTGGCAAATCGCTTGGACAGATGGCGAAAGATGAAATTAGCCCACTGGCAGGAGTGGTGGCACTAATTGCGATTTTGCTTATCATGATGATTTTGATGGCGGTGCTCGCGCTCGTTATCGTCAATGCGCTCAAGTCCAGCCCCTGGGGCGCTTTTACATTATTGATGACGATTCCAATTGCGATGATAGTCGGAATTTACATGCGCTTTATTCGCCCGGAAAAAGTTTTGGAAGGTTCGCTAATTGGTGTTGTCTTAACCATCGTTGCTGTCATTGCTGGAAGATATATTGCCAACGATCCGGCGATTGCGCCATTTTTTACACTGACCGGAACCAATCTATCGCTGGCGATTATGGCTTATGGTTTCTTCGCATCAGTGTTACCTGTCTGGGTCTTGCTCGCTCCTCGCGATTATCTCTCGGCGTTTCTCAAAGTCGGAATTATCTTACTTCTGGCGATCGGCATTCTGATTTTGCATCCTGTTTTAGAAATGCCTGCACTGACAACTTTTGCAAATGGAAAAGGACCGCTTTTTTATGGTGACATTTTTCCATTTTGTTTTATAACGATTGCTTGCGGCGCTGTATCTGGCTTTCATTCTCTTGTGTCATCGGGCACAACACCAAAAATGATTGCCAGAGAAACACATGCAAGACCAATCGGATACGCAAGTATGTTGTGCGAATCTAGTGTTGCGATTATGGCAATTATTGCCGCCTGCGTTCTCGCGCCAGGAACCTATTTTGCAATCAACAGTCCTAAAGGTGTTGTCGGCGCTGACGTAGTTCAAGCTTCAGCAACAATCACTTCCTGGGGATATCCGGTGACAGCGCAGGAAATGGAGACGCTGGCGAAAGACGTTGGCGAAGAGAGTTTGATGGGACGTACTGGCGGAGGACCTACATTGGCTGTAGGTATGGCGCACATTTTTTCAAAGTCTGTTGCCACATTTGCCGGTAAAGGTGCTTTGGATGTTTCATTCTGGTATCACTTCGCAATCATGTTCGAGGCGCTTTTTATTCTGACTTGCCTGGATGCTGGGACAAGAGTCGGAAGATTTTTGCTGCAAGATTTTATGGGCATTTTGTGGAAACCTTTAGGACGGACGAGTTGGTATCCAGCGGTCATCCTGAGTTCTGCAATGGTAGTAGGCGGCTGGGGATATTTTCTCTATCAGGGCGTAATTGATCCGCTTGGTGGCATCAATAGTCTGTGGCCGTTATTCGGAATTGCTAATCAATTACTTGCTGTTGTTGCGCTCGTCGTAGGCACAACTGTCATTATTAAAATGGGCAGACCCAAATACAGTTTTGTCACCATTGTGCCTTTACTGTGGCTCCTCTCTGTGACCTTGACGGCGGGCACTCTGAAAATCTTTAGTCCTGAGCCCAAGCTCGGATTTTTAGCGCATGCAAATTCGCTAAAGGCAAAGCTTGCACAGCCAGGCCTATTGCCGGCTGAAATTCACACTCAGAATGTATTGATGTTCAACGATTATTTGGATGCCACCATGTGCGGTGTATTCTTGCTTCTGGTGCTTATAATTGTTGTTGAAGCTGTAAGATGTTGGTTCGGTGCCAGTGCGAGTGGTGGTGAGGTTCTGATTGTAGATAATGCAGATGTGCTGCCTGAGCCCGGTGTAGGTGGAGCACTGGCAAGGCAAACACCTCCACCGGATAGTCCCCCCATGCGTTGTTGTTAGAAAGAAAAACATGATTCCAGAACTCAAGGAACTAGTCGAAAACGAATTAAAACCAGGTGAAAAACTCATCTGGTGTACTCAGCCAGACGCTGATCGTTTTATTGCATCCATTGTGCCGGCCAGCGTAGTTTGGCTTTCAGGGCTATTTCTATTCTGTGTTGGCGTGATGGGACAGGCGGGCGACCGTCAAACATCTGTGCTGCCTGGATTGATTGGTCTGCTTGTTCTTGTTGCCATAATTGGTATTCTCGAAATTATTTTTGTTCCGCTCAGAGCTAAGCAAACAGCCTATGCATTGACTGAGCAAAGAGCGTTTATTCTCACCATACGAAGCCGTTTCACCCATGATGAAAGTGGCAGAACACATCTGTTCGGAAAGAGTCTAATCAGCGAACAAAAGAACAGTCCAATGCAGTTTTATCTCTCAAATCTTCCGGCTCAGCTGATTTTTGCTTTCTTAGCCGTAGACGTTGGTATCACCATCATTCGTCGCTTTGATGTTTTTGTTGCGCTTGGATTTGCATTTGTTGTTGCTGGTTGGCTGTTACATTGGTATCAAGATTTGCGCTTGCCACTTGCACGCTTCCGTGACCCAGCTCGTTCTACCTTTAACGTCAGTGACTTAATTGTCTCGATTGAAGATATCGATTATTCTAAAATTACATCGTTTCAAGTAAGACGAGGTAAGAACGACCATGCTGACATATTTATCATGTCAGCAAACGACGGAATGCTTCGCCTTAAATGCGCTACCAACGCTAACGCTGCCATCGCTGAGTTGGACAAGCGTAAGCCACCAAAGGCATCGAATACTTAGATTTTTAGTGGAAGCGATTGATCATTATTTCGAAATCTTCTTGCGATGCGGCTGCACCACCGTTGTACAGGACGTTGCCGCCTCCATCTAAAAAGACTAGACGCGGGATTGTTTCAAAGTTATATTTTGCTTGAATTGGTTTTGTTGATTCTTGATCGATATCGAGAATTTCGAAAGATACATCCCTGTACTTAGATTTTGTTGCTTCAAAAATTGGTGCGAATTTTTTGCAGGGGCCACACCAGTCTGCCGTAAATTTCAAAATTCTTTTGACCTTACCACCGCTCTGAGCTGCACTCGATGGGGCTCCCGAGGAGGCGACAGACGAAGAGGATGATGATGCGCTACCTGACGAGCGAGCCCCCGACATGCGCGTTAAGCCTTGCGCAGCAAGCGCGCGCAGTCTCGGGTCACCATTAGTTGAGACCCACTGATATTCTTCTTTGGCTTTATCGAGATGTCCAAGGGCCTGCCTGCTCAAACCCAGGTAATAATGACTAAGCGCGT